>NZ_JBHUBB010000001.1:447251-543459 GCF_042789485.1 Streptomyces sp. NPDC056835 | reverse complement strand
AGCTTCTTACGCCCCCGGTTGACCGTCCGGTCCCGGATCTCGAAGTCCATCGCATCCCCTGAGCTGGGGTGTTGCGAGGACCACTAGAACTCAAGTTCCCGTTCACGGGGCTTTCGTACGCGTTCGGCCACCTGGAGGCCCACGCCCGGCCCGTCCGGCGGCCCAGGTCAGGCGTAATGGGCCCCGAGCCTGGCGTGCGCCTCCGCGCCCGCCCCCACCTGGTCGAGCCCGAGCAGCGCGGCCCCCAGCACCGGAGGCGCCGTCACGACTCCGATGACCGCCTTGGGCGCCCTGGCCGCCAGCAGCTCCGCGATCCGGTCGTCCAGCCGCGGATGACGGGCCGCCAGGACACTCCCGCCCAGCAGCACCGGCACCTCCTCGTCGAGCAGCCCGAGCTTGCCGAGTGCCACCGCGGCCAGCACGACGACCTCCTCGGCCAGCCGGTCGACCACGGACCGGGCCACCGCGTCGCCCGCCGCGCTCGTCGCGAACAGCACCGGCGTCAGCTCATGCCTGCGCACGAACGGGATGTGTTCCCGATGCAGCGCCTCGATCAGCTCGTACATCGAGCCGAGCCCGAAGTGGCCGGGCAGCGTCCGCACCAGCTCCGTCGGCTCGCCGCGGCCGTCCTCGGCCCGCGCCGCGAACCACAGCGCCTCCTCCGCGAGGCCCGAACCGCCGCCCCAGTCACCGGAGATCCGTCCGATCGCGGGGAACCGAGCGGTACGGCCGTCCGGCAGCATCCCCACACAGTTGATGCCCGCGCCACAGACGACGGCCACGCCCCGCGGCTCCGCGCCGCTCGGCAGACCGGCGCGCAGTATCGCGAAGGTGTCGTTGCGCACCTCCGTCGTACGCCCCCAGCCGCGTGCCTGCACGGCCTCGGCCAACTCCCGCTCCTCGACCGGGAGATCGGCGTTGGCGAGACAGGCCGACACATGGCCGACGAGATCGCGCTCCGGCAGCCCGGCCGCCGAGGCGGCCTCCGCGACCGTCACCGCCAGCGCGTCGACCGCCGCCTCGATCCCGACGACCGGCGGCTGGAAGCCGCCCCCGCGCGCCGTGCCGAGCACCGAGCCATCGGCGCCGATCACGGCCACATCGGTCTTGCTGTTCCCGGCGTCGACGGCCAGGACGCTCGCGCGCCCGACCGTCTCGCCGGCAGTGCTCACCGCCACGCTCACACCCACGCGAGATGCTCCCGGTTGTGGGCGATCAGCTGGTCGGTAAGCGCTTCGGCGTACTCGAACTGACCGATCAACGGGTGCGAGAGCAGCGCCTTGAAGACCCGGTCACGGCCGCCGTGCAGCGCGGCCTCCAGCGCCAGGTCCTCGTACGCCGTGACATTCGCGATCAGGCCCGCGTACAGCGGATCCAGCCCGGACACCGGGAGCGGCACCGCGCCCGACGTGTCCACCCGCGCCTGGACCTCGATCACCGCGTCGTCCGCCAGGAACGGCAGCGTGCCGTTGTTGTAGGTGTTCACCACCTGGATCGGGCTGCCGCCGCCGCGCAGCAGCGAAGCGGCCAGATCCACCGCGGCCTCCGAGTAGAAGGCGCCGCCGCGCTTGGACAGCAGCTCCGGCTTCTCGTCCAGCGCGGGGTCGCCGTACATCTCAAGCAGCCGCTTCTCCATCTCGGCCACCTCGGCGGCCCGGGACGGCTTGGTCCGCAGCTCCCGTACGACCTCGTCATGCGCGTAGAAGTAGCGCAGATAGTACGAGGGCACGACCCCGAGCCGGTCCAGCACCGCGCGCGGCAGCCGCAGATCGGCCGCGAGCGAGTCGCCGTGCTCCGCCAGCAGCTTGGGCAGCAGATCGGCGCCGTCGGGGCCGCCGAGCCGTACGCCACGCTCCCAGGACAGATGGTTCAGCCCCACATGCTCCAAGTACACCTCGGAGGGCGCGACGTCCAGCAGCTTCGCGAACCTGCGCTGGAAGCCGATCGCCACGTTGCACAGCCCCACGGCCTTGTGGCCGGCCTGGAGCAGCGCCCGGGTCACGATCCCCACCGGGTTGGTGAAGTCGATGATCCACGCGTCGGGGTTGGCGCGCCGTACCCGTTCGGCGATGTCGAGGACCACCGGGACCGTACGCAGCGCCTTGGCGAGACCGCCCGCGCCCGTCGTCTCCTGGCCGATACAGCCGCACTCCAGCGGCCAGGTCTCGTCCTGGTTCCGCGCGGCCTGTCCGCCGACCCGCAGCTGGAGCAGTACCGCGTCGGCGCCGGCGACGCCCGCGTCCACGTCCGAGGTGGTGGTGATACGGCCGGGATGGCCCTGCTTGGCGAAGATACGCCGGGCCAGCCCCCCGACCAGTTCAAGACGGTCGGCCGCGGGGTCGACCAGTACGAGTTCTTCGATCGGCAGGGTGTCCCTCAACCGAGAGAATCCGTCGATGAGTTCGGGTGTGTAGGTCGATCCTCCGCCTACCACGGCGAGCTTCATGGTTCTCAGCCCTTCACTCCGGTCAGTGTGACTCCCTCGACGAACGCCTTCTGGGCGAAGAAGAACACGAGGATCACAGGGGCCATGACCAGTACGGTCGCGGCCATGGTCAGATTCCAGTCGGTATGGTGCGCGCCCTTGAAGGACTCCAGGCCGTAACTGAGCGTCCAGGCGGCCGGGTTCTCCGAGGCGTAGATCTGCGGGCCGAAGTAGTCGTTCCAGGCGTAGAAGAACTGGAACAGCGCCACGGCCGCGATCCCCGGCCTGGCCATCGGCAGGACGACCCTGATCAGGGTACGGAACTCCCCGCAGCCGTCGACCTTCGCCGCGTCCAGGTACTCATTGGGGATCGTCAGCAGGAACTGGCGCAGCAGGAAGATGGAGAACGCGTCACCGAACGCCATCGGGATGATCAGCGGCCAGAGCGAGCCCGACAGATCGAGCTGCTTCGCCCAGAACAGATACATCGGAATGATGATCACCTGGGGCGGCAGCATCATCATCGAGATGACGAGCATCAGCGACAGCTGCCGGCCGCGGAAGCGGAACTTCGCGAGCGCGTACGCCACCGGGATCGAGGAGAGCACCGACAGGACGGTCCCCAGCCCCGCGTACAGCAGGGTGTTCTTCCACCAGGTCAGAAAGCCCGGGGTGTCGAACACCTTCGCGTAGTTGCCCCACTCCCAGGAGTTGGGGGTCAGATCGCGGGTGAGCGCCTGCTGGTCGCTCATCACCGAGGTCAGGAAGAGGAAGACGAACGGCAGCACGAAGAAGAGCGCGGCCGCGACTCCCAGGGAGTGCACGGCGATCCAGTGCAGCAGCGCCTTGCGGCGCGCGCTGCGGGCGGCGGGCGTACGGTCGCGCGCGTCGGGTGCGGCCGTCGTCGGCGAGCCGGGCCGGCCGAGGAGTTGTGTCATCTCAGTCACCCGATCCGATCAGTCCGCCGCGCCGCCGCATCAGCAGCGCCGTGAAGGCCATGGCCAGCGCGAACAGCACGAGCGCGACCACACACGCGGCGCCGTAGTCGAAGCGCTGGAAGCCCAGGTTGTAGACCAGCTGCGGCAGGGTCAGCGTGGACTTGTCCGGGTAGCCGGGCTCGAACTGCTGCCCGGAGCCGCCGATGACCCCGGAGGCGACCTTGCCCGCGACCAGCGGCTGCGAGTAGTACTGCATCGCCGAGATGACGCCGGTGACCACGGCGAACATCACGATCGGCGAGATGTTCGGCAGGGTCACGTACCGGAAGCGGTGCCAGGCCGACGCGCCGTCCAGCTCGGCCGCCTCGTACTGCTCCTTCGGTACGTCGAGCAGCGCGGCCATGAAGATCACCATCAGGTCGCCGATGCCCCAGACGGCCAGCAGGGTGAGCGCGGGCTTGGACCAGCCGGGGTCGTTGAACCAGCCGGGGGTCGGCAGGCCGAGATCCCCGAGAATGGTGTTGACCGGCCCCGTACCCGGGTTGAGCAGGAAGACGAACGCGAGCGTCGCGGCGACCGGCGGCGCCAGATACGGCAGATAGAAGAGGGTGCGGAAGATCCCCGTGCCCGTCTTGATCTTGGTGATCAGCATGCCGATGCCGAGTCCGAAGACCACCCGGCAGGTCACCATGATCACGACGAGCCAGAGGGTGTTGCGCAGGGACGGCCAGAACATCGGGTAGTCGTTGAAGACGTACGACCAGTTCCCCAGACCGTTCCAGACGGGCGAGTTGAAGCCGTCGTACTTCATGAAGGAGAAGTAGACGGTCGAGATCAGCGGATACGCGAAGAAGACGGTGAAGCCGATCAACCAGGGCGACATGAACGCCGCCGTTCGAAGCGCCGACGCGCGGCGCTTCGAACGGAGCGTGTGCGTGGACATCGGTGACTTCCCGGCCCGCTACTTGGCCTGCTCGATGTCACGGTCGATCTGCTGGGCGGTCTTCTCCAGACCCGCCTGGAGATCCTTCACCTTGCCCTGCTCGTACTGGTACCCGAAGTCCTGGAGCGTCTGCTGGTACGTCGAGCCGTTGATGGCGGCCGGCGGGGTGTTGGACTTCGGGTGCCGCGCGATGTCGAGGAAGGTCTTGAAGCGCGGGTCGAACTTCAGGCCCGGGGACTTCAGCGCCTCCAGCGTCGAGGGCACATTGCGGATGCCGTTCGCGAACTGGACGACCGCCTCGGTGTCGGTCGTCATGTACTTCACCAGCTCCCACGCGGCGTTCTGCTTCTTGCTCTGCGGGGCGATCCCCATGATCGTGCCGGAGAGGAAGCCCTTGCCGTAGCTGTCCGCCTCGTCGTCCGCCACCGGCATCGGCGCGACCCCGATCTCGAACGGCACCTTGGCGTCGTCGGCCATGCCGAGCCGCCACTCGCCGTCCAGCTGCATGGCGACCTGGCCGGTGTGGAACGGGTGCTTGGCGCCCCACTCGTCACCGAACGTGGAGCGGTACTTCTCCAGCTTCTCGTACCCGCCCAGGTCCTCGACCAGCTTCTTCTGGTAAGTGAACATCTTGGCGAAGGCCGGGTCCTTGGCGATGTTGGACTTGCCGTCCTTGTCGAAGTACGCGTGGTCCCAGCTCGACATGTAGTGGTCGACGACCGTCTCGTAGCCGTGGTACGTCGGCATCAGACCGACCTGCTCGTAGCTGTCGCCCTTGGGCTTCGTGAGCTTCTTGGCGACGGCGGCCAGTTCCGACATCGTCTTCGGCGGGGAGGCGATCCCGGCCTTCTCGAAGGCGTCCTTGTTGTAGTAGAGGCCGTACGCGTCGCTGAGCAGCGGCAGCGCGCAGCGCTTGCCCTCGAACCGCGTGTACTCCAGCAGCACCTTGGGGAAGGTCTTCTCCAGGTCCAGCTTGGACTTCTCGATGAACGGGGCCAGATCGGCGAAGGCGCCCGACGAGCAGAATTTGCCGACGTTCGAGGTGGTGAAGGAGGACACCACATCCGGCCCCTTGGAACCGCCCGCGCGCAGCGCCTGGTTGAGCTTGTCGTCGTTGATGTTGCCGACGACGTTCACCGTGATGTTCGGATGGGCCTTCTCGAACCGGTCGATGTTCTCCTGGATGGCCTTCACCTCGGCGGGAGCGCTCCAGCCGTGCCAGAAGGTGAGGGAGGTCTTGGCGTTCGGATCGTCGGACGCGTCGGCGCCGGACTGTCCGGTACACGAGGTGGCGAGAACGGATATCGCGGCCACCGCGACGGCGGAGACGGCGAGACGACGGTTTCTGAGCATGGCGGTACTCCCGGTGATGGGTACGGGGGTCGGTGAGGGAGATACGAGGGGTGCGGTACGGGGAAGGAGCGGGGCGGAGTCGGGCGTTGATCAGCGGGTGGTGATCAACGGGCGGTGTCGAAGACCTCGTCGCGCGTGGTCGACAGGGCGCTCTCCAGCGCGCCCCGCAGTACCGGACGGTGCTGGACCTCGCCGATGAGGAGCCGGGGGCGGGACGCGGCCAGTTCGGCCAGCTCCGCCTGGACGAGTGCGCGCAGCGGCTCACCGCCGGCGGCGGTCACCCCGCCCGCCAGGACGATCAGCTGGGGGTCGAGTACGGCGGTCACCGAAGCGAGACCGGTGGCGAGCCGCTGTGCGTACAGCCGCAGCAGCTCGGCCAGCCGCTCGTCCTGCCCGTGCCCGGCGGCGGCCCTGGTCAGCAGCCCGGCCGCGACCTCGGCGTACGGCGTCTCCGGGGTGTCGATGCCGAGGGTTTTCGCGAGCCGCGGCACGGACTGGGCGCCCGCCAGCTCCTGGAAGCCGCCGCTGTTCGCCCGGACCACCTGGCGTACCAGCGGAGTTCCCGGGACCGGCAGGAAGCCGACCTCGCCGGCGCCGCCGGTGAAGCCGCGGTGCAGCCGCCCGCCGATGAACAGGGCGGCGCCGAGGCCGTCCTCGTTCCACAGCAGGACGAAGTCCTCGTCGCCGCGGGCCACTCCGAGGCGCTGCTCGGCGACCGCCGCGAGGTTCACGTCGTTCTCGTACTCGACGGGCATCGGCAGGACCGCGGCCAACTCGTCGAGGAGCGTGGGGGAGTGCCAGCCGGGAAGATGGGAGGCGTACCGCAGCCGCCCGGTGGACGGATCGAACGCGCCGGGCGTACCGATCACGACCCGGCGCACATCGGCGATGGCGAGACCGGCGGCCTTCACGGCCCCCTCCAGTGCGTCCGTGACCTGACGGACGACACTGTCGGCGCGGCGCCCCGGGGTGGGCAGTTCGAACTCCCCGACGGTCGTCCCGGTGATATCGGCGACGGCGGCCAGGATCCGCCGCGGATTCACATCGAGCCCCCCGGCGTACGCGGCGTGCGCGTTGACCGCGTACAGCTGGGCGTTGGGCCCCGGCCGTCCCTCGGTGGTCCCGGTGGCGACGACCAGACCGGCCGCTTCGAGACGGGCGAGCAGCTGGGAGGCGGTCGGCTTCGAGAGCCCGGTGAGCTTGCCTATCCGGGTCCGCGAGAGCGGGCCGTAGGCCAGCAGCAGATCGAGCGCGGCCCGGTCGTTCATGGCCCGCAGCACACGCGGCGTCCCCGGTGACGGAGTGGGTGATCCGGTCGCATCGGTCACGGACTCGGCACCTGCCCTTCCACTGCTCGCTCTCCCGACGACACTGTTAGGAAAGTTTCCTATCGGGTGCGAGGAAAGTAGGCCGGAAGCCTCGAAGGCGTCAATACTCTCCGGCACAAGACGCCCCCGCGGCAACCAAAGCGTTACCTGCGGGGGCGCGAGAAAGGCGGCATGAGAAAGGCGGGGTGTGAAAAGGCGGCGTCCGAGAAGGGGCCGCGCTACTTCGCGAGATTCGGGGGCGGTGCGATCGGGGCCGCCGCCAGGGACTGCGGGGACGTCGGGCTCGCCAGCGCCGAGGGAGCGGCGACACCCGCCGCGGGGTCCGGCGATGCGGCGGAAGTCTCCATCGCCGGAAGAAGGCCGCCGACGATCTGGATGCCCGCCTCGTCGAACGCGCGCTTGACCCGCCAGCGCAGCTCCCGCTCCACCCCCAGCGCCTGGCCCGGCATCGTCTTCGCCGAGAGCCGCACCGTCATCGAGTCCAGCAGAACGGCGTCAAGACCGAGCACTTCGACCGGGCCCCACAGCCGCTCGTTCCACGGGTCGTCCTTGGCCATCTTCTCCGCGACCGCCGTGATGACCGTACGGACCGTCTCCAGGTCCTCCGTCGGCCGCACCATCACATCGACACCCGCCGTCGCCCAGCCCTGGCTGAGGTTGCCGATCCGCTTCACCTCGCCGTTGCGCACGTACCAGATCTCGCCGTTGTCACCCCGCAGCTTGGTGACCCGCAGACCGACCTCGATCACCTCGCCGGAGGCCACCCCCGCGTCGATGGTGTCCCCGACGCCGTACTGGTCCTCCAGGATCATGAAGACCCCGGACAGGAAGTCCGTCACGAGATTGCGCGCACCGAACCCCAGCGCCACCCCCGCGACGCCCGCCGAGGCCAGCAGCGGGGCCAGATTGATATTGAGGGCGCCCAGCATCATCAGCGCCGCCGTGCCCAGGATCAGGAACGACGTGACCGAGCGGAGCACCGACCCGATCGCCTCGGAACGCTGCCGGCGCCGCTCCGCGTTCACCAGCAGCCCGCCGAGCGCGGTGCCCTCCACCGTCTGCACACTGCGGTTCATCCGGTCTATCAGCTTGGTCAGGGCGCGGCGGATGACATGGCGCAGCACCAGCGCGATCACCAGGATCAGCAGCATGCGCAGGCCGGTGCTCAGCCAGGTGGCCCAGTTGTCCCCGACCCAGCTCGCGGCGTCGTTCGCCCGGTCCGCGGCCTCGTCGAGAGTGACGGGGTCGGACGATGGACCGGCGGCCGGCAGGGCGGACCAGGACACGGCAGAGACCTCCAGGTATTGGCGGGGTGGACCAACCACACTAACGGGGCAGTCCCGCCGGGCCGCCGCCCCGACGGCCGGAGAGACGCGCCTCACGTAGGTCACCCACGGCCCTTCCAGGCCCCCTGAGCGGGCCTGTACACGGGGCTGGAGCCGTCATGTGGTTGAAAACACTCATAGCCCGTTACCTGGACGTGGTGGCGTTTCGACCAGGCATGAGGAGAGACTGAGAGCAGATCGTCCCGGCGCGAGCCACGTGCCGCCGGCGTACAAGGAGGCATCCGTGCCGCATGTCCTGGTCCTCAACGCGTCGTACGAGCCGCTCGGCGTCGTACCGCTCCGCCGCGCGCTCGTCCTCGTCCTGGAGAACAAGGCACTCTGCCTAGAGGAATCCGGCGCCTATATGCACAGCGAAACCCGAGTCATCCCCGCCCCCAGCGTCGTACGGCTCAAGCGTTTCGTGCGGGTCCCCTACCGGGGGCCCGTTCCACTGACCCGCCGTGCCCTCTTCGCCCGTGACGGCGGTCGCTGTATGTACTGCGGTGGCGTCGCAACCAGCGTCGACCACGTCATCCCGCGCAGCCGCGGCGGACAGCACCGGTGGGACAACGTGGTGGCGGCCTGCCGCCGCTGCAACCACGTCAAGGCCGACCGGCACCTACGAGAACTGGGCTGGCGCCTCAACCACCAGCCCGAACCGCCGTCGGGCCTGGCCTGGCGCATCATCGGCACGGGCCACCGCGACCCCCGCTGGATGCCCTATCTCCAGCCGTACGGCGCGGAGGACGCGGTGGCACGCATCGACGCGCCGAGGGTTTCTTAGGGGCGGGGTACGGGCTGGGGTGGGGTGCCGCGACGTTCCGGGTGCGCACGACCGCCGGCGAGTGAGCCGAAGGGCGCGCCGCTGTCGAAAGGGAGAGCGCGCGGAGGTTCCCGAGGTACGAGGGAATCGAGCACGGTCGACCGTCGACAGTGGCATAAAGCGCCCGGAGGCGAACCGAGCCCTCAAAAAAGAGGCGCCACCGCGTACACCTCCACCGAGAACAGCGAGTACCCGAACCGCGTCCCCCGCCCCTCCCCCCGCACCCGCACGAATCGCACGTCCCTCGCGTCCATCCCGGCCTCCTCCCGCCCGCCCCCGCCGTCCTTCACCGCCGCCGCCGTCCGCCACGTGCGCCCGTCCGCCGAGACCTGGATCCGGTAACGGGTCGCGTACGCGTCCTGCCAGCGCAGCACCACCTGGCCCACCCTGGCCGGTCGCGCCAGTTCCACCTGCCACCAGGCGTCGTCCTCCACGGGTGAGGACCAGCGGCTGACCGGATCGCCGTCGATCGCGGCGGCGGCCGGGAAGTCGGGCGTCTCGTCGCCGGACGATGTGGCCGTGCCCGTACGTGCCAGATCCGGGCCGCCGGTGACGGGTGAGGCACGCACGGTGAGCGTGCGCTCCTCGCCCGCGAAGGTGAGCGGCACCTCGTACGTACCGGCCGGGGTGCCCGCGGGGACGCTGACCTTCACGGGAACATGCGTACGGGAGCCGCGCGGCACCGTCGTCTGCTCGGGCACCGTCACCCGAATGCCGGAAGGCGGCTTCGCCGTGAGCGCGCCCCGCACCTCGCCGGGGCGCCGCGCGGCCAGCCGTGCCTCGACCGTCTCCGGCCGACCGCCGATCCGGGCGTTCGCCGCGCCGCGCGGCAGATCGAGGCTGGCCCGCGGCTCGTCGGCGAACCAGGGCACGACATGCCGTACGGACGGCGCGGGCCCACCGGAACCGCCGGGCCCGGCGCCCGCGCCGGACCAGACGATCCGTATCGCGTCGACCCGCTGCCCGGTCAGGCCCTTCGCGTCCGACTCGGTCCAGCCGCTCGTCGAAAGCGGCCCCAGAGCGCGCCAGCCCTGGCCGGGGACCCGTGCCTCGACGGTCGCGCCGGCGCCTGTGCCGGGCTCGGTCATCGTGTTGACCGTCTCCAGGGGCCTGGCCCGCCCCAGCTCGACGGTGTAGGACCGCGAGTCCTGGGCGACGCCCCCGCCCGTGGCCCCCGCGCGTCCCACCGCGCGATCCGCTCCCGTCCAGGCCGACGACTCCTTGGCCGCCCGCTCCAGGAACGGTCCCAGCACGCCCTCGCCGACCGTCACGTGGCTCGCCTCCGCGGCCTCGCGCAGCGGCTCCAGTTCCACCGAGACCCGCCACGCCGCCGCGCCGTCGCCGAGGTCCTGGGCCCGGAGCATGTCGATGGCCAGTTCGCCGGCGGTGCCGTACCGCGCGAGCTGGTCCAGCCAGGGCCGCACCTCGTCGTCCAGTTGTCCGTCGGCCGCCCCCGAGAGCCGACCCGGGGCCTCCCGCATCACCGTGAACGCGGCCCTCAGCCTGCTCGCCGCGGTGCTTCTGGCCGCCGTGTCCGTGCCCGTACGGGACCGCCAGAACGCGTCGAGCAGCGGTTTCAGATATGCCGACTCCGCCGGGTTGAGAATCGACGAGGCGTCATTGCCCGCGAGCACGCCCAGCGCCTCGCGGGCCCCCTTGTCCTCGCCCGCGAGGTCGTTAGTCGCGGCTCGCCAGGACTCCCGCGGCCGGTAGCCGCGCGGGTTCCAGGCGTAGTCGGCCGCCGTGAACAGCGGGATACGGGACGCCGACGCCTGCTCCATCGCGTTGGCGAGCAGCGCGACGGAGCCGGCCGCCACGGCGGGCTCCCGGCCGGTGTACGGACCGAGGAAGAGCCGGCCCTGCTCGTAGTCGTTGACCGGGTAGTTGTCCATGGTCACCAGCGGGTGCCTGAACGCCGCACGCGCGCCCATCAGTTCGCGGCCCGTGATCGTGCGCGGGACGACCCCGACGCCCGTCCACGCCACCCACACCCGCGCGTCGAGCGCGTCGGCGAGCGCCGTGCGGTAGTCCGTGGCGCCGTCCTGGTAGTACTCGGTCGGCATGACCGTGAGCGGCTCGGTACGTCCGTACCGGTCCGCCAGATGCCCGGCCACCGCGTTCGCCAGCCGGGCCTGTGCCCCGGCCGCCGCCGCCGGTCCCGAGCCGAAGGTCTCCGCGTCCTGGTCGCAGTGCCACTCGCTGTAGCTGACGTCCTGGAACTGGAGCTGGAAGGCGCGCACGCCCAGCGCCCACATCGCGTCGATCTTGCGGGTGAGCGCCTTGAGGTCCGCGTCCGAGGCCGTGCACATGGACTGGGCGGGGGAGACGGCCCAGGCGAGCGTCACATGGTTGCGGCGGGCGCGCTCCGCCAGCTCACGGAACTCCGCGCGCCGCTCCGCCGGATAGGGATCGCGCCAGCGCGCCTGGCGGTACGGGTCGTCGCCCGGCGCGTAGAGGTACCGGTTCTGCTTGGTGCGCCCCATGAAGTCGAGTTGCGCCAGCCGCTGCCGGTGGTCCCAGGGCTGTCCGTAGAACCCTTCCGTCGTGCCGCGTACGGCCGTGCCCGGCCAGTCGCGTACGACCACGCCGGGCACCGCGGGCCGGTCCGCCGCCTGACGCACGATCAGCTGGCGCAGGGTCTGCGCCGCGTGGAAGAGGCCGTCCTCGCCGACGCCGTCGAGGGCGACCGTCCCGCGACCCGCGACGGTGCCCACGGCGATCCGGTAGCCGCCGGACGGGAGGTCGGCGCGCTCGGGTGCGCGCAGGGCGCGCAGCGCGTCCTGCGCGCCGCTGCCTCCGGCGAGTACGACGGGCCCGCTGTCCGAGGACGGCGGGCCCGAGGACGGCGCCCCCGAGGACACGGCGGACGAGGTGATGCGGACGGTACGGACACCGGCCGCGCGCAGCAGGTCCGCCAGCGCCTGTACGGCGTACGTGTCGGCGTCCGCGCCGGCGACGACGGTCACCTCGTCCCCGAGCGTGACCGCGCGCCCCGCCGCCCTGATCGTCTGGGGCCGCGGCCAGACCGCGGGCACCGCCGCCTCACCCTCGCGGTCGGGGGCGCCTGCCGCGGGCGATCCGGGGTCCTGAGGGACGGCGAGCGCGCTCGGCGCGGTGCCGAGCAGTCCGCCGATCACGGCGACCGCGACGGCGGTCGCGGTCCGCTTTGTGCGCCCGAGCCGCATGCGTAGTCCCCTCATGCCCACTGGTTTCGCTTCCTGGCACCGCCCGCGTCCCGCCGGAGTCCCGACAAGCGAGCCGCCGAGCGGCACCGAGCCCACCACCCCGTGGTGAAGGTGTCAATGCGCGTGGCCGTTGTGTCGCAAATGCCCGTTTGTGATAGGCAGGACCTTCAACTGCCGCACGGGGAACGGATCGTGACTCGACACACGTTTACGGGGCGAACGCGTCTGCGGCTCCGCCCGCTGGGTAGGGCTGCGGTGACCTGTTCCCTGTTTCTTGGAGGCGCCGTCATGGCCGCATCCGCACAGCTCCTGCTCTCCGCCCTCTCCAAACAGGCGGAGCCCGCCCCGCTGACCAGCGAGCCCCCGCTCGGCGGCGTCGGCGCGGGACCCCTGACCAGCGAGCCCCCGCTCGCCGACGCGGCGCCCCTCACCAGCGAGCCCCCGCTCGCCGACACCGCCCCGCTGACCAGCGAGCCGACCGCTCCGGGCACGGCGGGTGGCACGGAGTCCCCAGGAGTCTGACCGTCTGAACGGAGTGCGTATGGGTCTGGCCAGGCTCGCCGAGCTGCACGGTGTCGCCACCGCGCACTCACCTTCCCCGGGCGTCACCGTCCCGGTCCCCGACGACACCGTGATCGCGGTGCTCGCCGCGCTGGGTGTCGACGCCGCCACGCCCGAGGCGGCCGACGACGCGCTCAGCGACGCCGAGTCCGCCGAGGCGAGGCGGCTGCTGCCCGCGACGCTCGTGCTGTGGACCACACGGGACGGCGCCCCGGGCGCGCCGGAAGAGTCCACCGCCCCCCTTCATGCCCCGGCCCCGGCCCCGCCGCCCCCCGAGCTGCCGCCCGCCCTGGCCGCGCTTCCGCCGGGCTCGGTGCTCCGGGTGGAGACGGAGGAGGGCGAGTCGGTGGAGTTACCGCACTCCGCCCCCGAGGAGCCCGCCGCCTGGGCGCGGCTCCCGCTCGGCGTGCACCGGCTGGCCGTCGAGGCCCCCGACGGGCGTACCGCCTGGGTGGTGCTGATCGTCGCTCCCGCCCGGGTGCCGCGGCCGCCCGCCCGTACCCACGGCTTCCTGGTGCAGCTCTACTCCCTGCTCTCCTCCCGCTCCTGGGGCATGGGCGATCTGGGCGACCTCGCCGAGCTGGCCGGCTGGTCGGGCCGGACTCTGGGGGCCGGGTTCGTCCAGATCAACCCGCTGCACGCCGCCGTACCGGGCGATCCGACCGATCCCTCCCCGTACCGCCCCTCCTCGCGCCGCTTCCCGGACCCGGTGCATCTGCGGATCGAGGACGTCCCCGAGTACGCCTATGTACGGGGACCCGACCGCGCGCGCCTCGACGCGCTGGTGGAACGGGCCGGGGCCCTGCGGGAGTCCGTCCTCGACAAGACCCCCGGCAAGGGCGCGCTGATCGACCGCGACGCCGTGTGGGCGCTCAAGCGCGCGGCCCTGGACATCCTGGACACGGTCCCGCTCGGCCCCGGGCGGCGCGCCGCCTACTGGGACTTCCTGGCCGCGCAGGGCCGCGCCCTGGAGGACCACGCCACCTGGAACGCCCTCGCCGAGGTGCACGGCCCGGAGTGGCACGACTGGCCGGAGGCGCTGCGGGACCCGCGTTCCGCCGAGACGGCCGCGGCCCGCCGGGAACTGCTCGACCGGATCGACTACCACTGCCGGCTGGCCTGGCTGACGGACGAGCAGCTGGCCGCCGCGTCACGGACCGCCGCGGACGCGGGGATGGCCGTCGGGATCGTCCATGACCTGGCCGTCGGAGTGCACCCGGGCGGCGCCCACGCCTGGGCCCAGCAGGACACCTTCGCCGCGGGTATCTCGATCGGCGCGCCGCCGGACGCCTTCAACGCGCTCGGCCAGGACTGGGGCCTGCCGCCCTGGCGCCCCGATGTGCTGGCCGCGTCCGGGTACGCCCCGTTCCGCGGGCTGCTCCAGGGCCTGCTGCGGCACGCCGGAGCGCTGCGGATCGACCATGTGATGGGGCTGTTCCGGCTCTGGTGGGTGCCCCGGGGCCAGGACCCCACCCGGGGAACGTATGTCCGTTACGACGCCGAGGCCATGCTCGCGGTCCTCGCCCTGGAGGCGCACCGCGCGGGCGCCGTCGTCATAGGAGAGGACCTGGGCACGGTCGAGCCCGGCGTACGCGAGGCGCTTCAGCGGCGCGGGGTGCTCGGCACGTCCGTGCTCTGGTTCGAGCGCGACTGGGAGGGTACGGGCCGCCCGCTGCCGCCCGAGAGCTGGCGCGAGGGCTGTGTGGCCACCGCCACCACCCACGATCTGCCGCCCACGGCGGCCAGGCTCACCGGCGAGTACGCGGAGCTGCGTCACCGGCTCGGTCTGCTCACCCGTCCGCTGGAGCAGGAGCGGTCGGAGGAGCAGGCGGAGATCGCGGAGTGGCTGGGCGGTCTCGCGCGCCTGGGGCTGCTGCCCGGGGGCGACGGGGACGAGGAGGAGGAGATCCGCGCCTTCTACCGCTTCCTGACGCTCACACCGGCGCGGATGCTCGGGGTCTGGCTGCCGGACGCGGTCGGCGACCGCAGGCCGCAGAACCTGCCGGGCACCTGGAACCAGTACCCCAACTGGCGACTGCCGGTGGCCGATGCCGAGGGCCGCCCGATGAGCCTGGAGGAGCTGGCCGCCTCGCCCCGGCTGCACGACCTGATGGAGGCCCTGCGCGCCCCCTGAGGTCCCACTGCGGCACCCCGGGCGCGCGGCCCGCGGACGGGTTCGCTACGTTTGCACCGTGGACAAGAAGAACGCTCTGCGCGCCGGCGCCCTGGCGACCGGTACGACGCTGATGATGCTGCTCATGTCGTCCCCGGCGCTCGCGCTGACACGGGACGACGGCGACGACCCGGGTCCGGGCCTGAGTGTGGCGGAGACGCTGGGCCTGTTCGTGGCCACGCCGCTGGTGATCTTCGGCATCATCGCCGGTCTGGTGATCGTGCTCGACAAGTCGCGCAAGCAGGCCTGACCCACCGGGACTTCCTGGGCACCGCCCGGCACCTCATGTGCCGGGCGGTGCTTCCGCGTGCCACCGTCGCGCCGCGGCCGTCGCCGTACCGCGCCGAGCCGCCCCGCTGACATCCGACGCGGACGGGCGGGCCGGGGAACGGACCTCAAGGCCCGACCCGACCCGACCGCCCCGGCCGCCCCGGAACCGGACTACGCGACGGCAGCCGCCGCGTCCGCCTCCTGCGCCTTCAGCGCGCGCTCGACACCCGACCTCGACTCCGAGATCAGCCGCCGCAGCGCCGCGTTCGGGCTCGCCGAGGCGAGCCAGGCGTCCGTCGCGTCCAGCGTGGAGCGGGAGACCTGCAGCGACGGGTAGAGACCGACCGCGATCTGCTGGGCCATCTCGTGCGAGCGCGACTCCCAGACCTTCCCGACCACCGCGAAGAACTTCTCCGCGTACGGCGCAAGCAGCTCACGCTGGTCGGTCTGGACGAAGCCGCCGATCACCGCCTCCTGGAGCGCGTTCGGCAGCTTGTCGCTCTCCACCACCGACGCCCATGCCTCCGCCTTGGCCTCGGCCAGTGGACGCGCCGAACGTGCCGCGGCGGCATGGCGTTCGCCCGCCGCCGTGCGGTCGCGCTCGTACTCCGCCGAGATCTCCTCCTCGTCGTGCAGTCCCACCGCCGCCAGCCGCTGGACGAACGCCCAGCGCAGCTCGGTGTCGACGGCCAGGCCCTCGACCGTCTCCGTACCGTCGAGCAGGCCCTGCAACAGATCGAGCTGCTGCGGCGTACGCGCCGTCGCGGCGAACGCGCGCGCCCACGCCAGCTGGTGATCGCTGCCCGGCTCGGCCGCCCGCAGATGCGCCAGCGTGGCGTCCGTCCACCGGGTCAGCCCCGCCTCGCGCCAGGCGGGCGCCGCGTACAGGTCGAGCGCCAGCTTCACCTGGCGGTGCAGCGACTGCACCACCCCGATGTCCGACTCCTTCGCGATGCCCGAGAGCACCAGCTCCAGATAGTCGCGCGCGGCCAGCTCCCCGTCGCGCGTCATGTCCCAGGCCGACGCCCAGCACAGCGCGCGCGGCAGCGACTCCTCGAAGTCGCCGAGGTGTTCGGTGACGACCCGCAGGGACTCCTCGTCGAGCCTGACCTTCGCGTACGACAGGTCGTCGTCGTTGAGCAGGATGACGGCCGGACGCGGGGTGTCCGCCGGGAACGGCACCTCCGTCAGCTCGCCCTCCACGTCCAGCTCGATCCGGCTCGTACGGACCAGCTTGCCGTTCCCGTCCAGGTCGTAGCAGCCGATCGCGATCCGGTGCGGACGCAGCGTCGGCTCGCCCTTGGCGCCGGCCGGGAGCGCCGGGGCCTCCTGCCGTACGGCGAGCGAGGTCACGTGGCCCGACGCGTTCAGCTCGATCTCCGGGCGCAGCACATTGATGCCGGCCGTCTCCAGCCACGCCGTCGACCAGGTCTTCAGATCACGCCCGGAGGTCTTCTCCAGCGCGCCCAGCAGATTGGACAGCCGGGTGTTCCCGAACGCGTGCGCCTTGAAGTACGCCTGCACGCCACTGAAGAACTCGTCCTGGCCGACGTACGCGACCAGCTGCTTCAGCACGGACGCGCCCTTGGCGTAGGTGATGCCGTCGAAGTTGACCAGCACATCGTCCAGATCACGGATGTCCGCCATGATCGGGTGCGTGGAGGGCAGCTGGTCCTGCCGGTAGGCCCAGGTCTTCATGGAGTTCGCGAACGTGGTCCAGGAGTGCGGCCACTTCGAGTCCGGCGCGTACGCCAGGCAGGCGATCGAGGTGTACGTGGCGAACGACTCGTTCAGCCACAGATCGTTCCACCACTCCATGGTGACCAGATCGCCGAACCACATGTGCGCCAGCTCGTGCAGGATCGTCTCGGCCCGCGTCTCGTACGCCGCGTCCGTCACCTTCGAACGGAAGACGTACTGGTCGCGGATGGTGACCGCGCCCGCGTTCTCCATCGCGCCCGCGTTGAACTCCGGCACGAACAGCTGGTCGTACTTGGCGAAGGGGTAGTCGTAGGCGAACTTCTCCTGGAACCAGTCGAAGCCCTGCCGCGTGACCTCGAAGATCGCGTCCGAGTCCAGATACTCGGCGAGCGAGGGCCGGCAGTAGACGCCCAGCGGCACGGACTGCCCGTCCTTCTCGTACGAGCTGTGCACCGAGTGGTACGGACCGACGATCAGCGCGGTGATGTACGACGAGATGCGCGGCGTCGGCTCGAAGGCCCAGATGTGGTCCTTGGGCTCAGGTGTCGGCGAGTTGGAGACGACGGTCCAGCCCTCGGGCGCCTTCACCGTGAACCGGAAGGTCGCCTTCAGGTCGGGCTGCTCGAACGAGGCGAACACGCGCCGCGCGTCCGGCACCTCGAACTGCGTGTACAGATAAGCCTGTTCGTCGACCGGGTCGACAAAGCGGTGCAGCCCCTCGCCGGTGTTGGTGTAGGCGCAGTCCGCGACGACCGTCAGCTCGTTGGGGCCCTCGTGCAGATGCGCCAGCGCGATCCGCGAGTCCCGGAAGACGGCGGCGACGTCCAGGGAGGTGCCGTTGAGCACGACCTCGTGCACCGCGGGCGCCACCAGATCGATAAAGGTCTCCGCCCCGGCCTCCGCGCTCTGGAAGCGCACCGTGGTCACGGACCGGTAGGTGCCGCCCTCCTGTGCGCCGCTGAGATCGAGATCGATCTCGTACGAGTCCACGGTGAGGAGGCGTGCGCGCAGCTGCGCCTCTTCGCGGGTCAGATTTGTGCCAGGCACCCGGGTCATCTCCTCGGTTCGTGACGTTTGGGCCCATCCTTCCACGCGGACGGTGCTCGACGCCCGGCAGTAACCGTCATGTGCGGCGGGTCAGCGCGAGGTCCGGAAACCGCCGGTCACGGGCGGGTGGCCGCGCGACGCTGAACCCATGACGAACCATCTCGCGCGCCCCATCACACCCGCCGCGCTCAAGGAACTGCGCGACACCGACGACTCGGGCCACACCCGTGCCCCGTTCACCGACGACGAGGGCGGCGCGCCGCTGCGCTGCTGTCTGCGGCGGAGCCGGAGCGGCGAGCGGCTGCTGCTCGTCTCGTACGCCCCGCTGCGCCGCTGGGCCGCCGAGAACTGGGCCCAGCCCGGCGCGTACGACGAACAGGGGCCGGTCTTCATCCACGCGGAGGAGTGCGGGGGACCGGCCGACGGGGGCGATGGGGGCGGCTCTCCGTACACCAGGCCCGGCGCGCTGCGCACCGTGAGGCGCTACAGCTCCGAGGGCCGGATCCTCGGCGGCCGGCTTCTGGAGCTTCCGGAGAAGGTCGACGCGGGGTTCGAGGAGGCGTTCGACGAAGCCTTCGCCGATCCCGAGGTCGCGCTGGTGCATGTACGCGCGGTGGAGTTCGGCTGCTTCCTCTTCGAGGTCCGCCGCGACTGACCGGCCGGTCACCCGGTCGCCTGGTCACCCGGCCCACCCGGCCGACCTGTCGACCGGCCGGGTGACCGGGCCGCCGGACCTCAGCCCTTCAGCTCGGCCGCGACCAGCTCCGCGATCTGGACGGCGTTGAGCGCCGCGCCCTTGCGCAGATTGTCGTTGGAGAGGAACAGCGCCAGACCGTTCTCCACGGTCTCGTCGTTCCGGATCCGGCCCACGTACGAGGCGTCCTTGCCGGCCGCCTGGAGCGGCGTCGGGATCTCGGACAGCTCCACCCCCGGCGCGTCCTTCAGCAGCTCATAGGCGCGCTCCACGCTGATCGGGCGGGCGAAGCGGGCGTTGACCTGGAGCGAGTGGCCGGTGAAGACCGGCACCCTGACACAGGTCCCGGAGACTTTCAGCTCCGGGATCTCCAGGATCTTGCGGGACTCGTTGCGGAGCTTCTGCTCCTCGTCGGTCTCGAAGGAGCCGTCGTCCACGATGCCGCCCGCGAGCGGGACCACGTTGAAGGCGATGGGCCGCCGGTAGACGCTGGGCTCGGGGAAGTCGACGGCCTCGCCGTCATGGGTGAGCCGGTCGGCCTCGGCGACGACCTTCTGCGCCTGGCCGTGCAACTCGGCCACACCGGAGAGGCCGGAGCCGGACACGGCCTGGTAGGTCGTGGCGACCAGCGCGGTCAGCCCCGCCTCGGCGTGCAGCGCGCGCAGCACGGGCATGGCGGCCATCGTGGTGCAGTTCGGGTTGGCGATGATGCCCTTGGGGCGGTTCTTGATCGCGTGCGCGTTGACCTCGGAGACGACCAGCGGGACCTCGGGGTCACGCCGCCAGGCGGAGGAGTTGTCGATCACGACGGCGCCCTGGCCGGCGACCTTCTCGGCGAGCGCCTTGGAGGTGGCGCCCCCGGCGGAGAAGAGCACGATGTCGAGCCCGGAGTAGTCGGCCGTGGACGCGTCCTCGACGGTGATCGCCGCGCCCTGCCACTCGATGACGGACCCCGCCGACCGCGCCGAGGCGAAGAGCCGCAGTTCGGTGACCGGGAAGCCCCGCTCGGCCAGAACCCCGCGCATGACTGTGCCGACCTGACCGGTGGCTCCGACGATTCCGACCTTCACTGGGGCTCCTTCATTCGCGACTGTCCCGGGCACGCGTCCCATTCATCATGCGTCTGTCCCCGGGCGGCTTGTCCAATCCATTGTCCAGGGAGCGGACAGAGGGGCGGGCGCCCGACCGGACGCCCGCCCCCTGGTACCACCTCATACGTTACGTCCCGTTACGGGGTAACGCTCTCGATGATCACACTGCCGGTGCCCGCGGCGGTGCCGCGCGCGTTGAGCAGCTGGACCTCGCCGAAGAACTGCCGGCCCGCCGGGGCCGCGCTGTTCACCAGCACCTCGGCCGCGACCTGCGCCGAAGCGCCGCTGGCGAGCTTGACAGGACCGTCCGCCTTGACCGAGCCGAGCGAGGACGAGTAGTACACGTCGCGGTAGTCGTACGCCGTGGACCCGGCCGGGACCGCGTAGGCGTCGACGGTGATCGTGTACGTACCGGCCGCCGGGTTGACCAGGCTGACGGACTCCTCCGAGCTGGCCGTCGTGGACTGGCCGACCGTCCGGCCGTCCTTCTCCACGAAGAGGTCGAGGTCGGCCCCCGTGTCGGTCGTGCCGCCGATCGCGATGTCGAGCCGCTCGACGCCCGCACCGATGGTGACGGTCGTCTCCTGCTGCTCGCCGTCGGCGATCGTCGGACGGGAGACCTTCGCCGAGCCCAGCGAGCCGCCGCCGAGCGTGCCGTCGATGGCGGCGAAGCCGTTGCTGACCTTCCAGGACACCGGGGCGGGGGTGCCGATCTTCGCCTCGGGGATCGTGGTGACCGCCGGGTCGAAGGCCGCGCCCATCAGCGTCGCGTCCAGCTTGTACGGGTTGTCGAGCAGCGGCGACGTACGGCGCGACTCGACCTCGATCTCCCAGACACCGGGCTGCGGGTCCGGGTACGAGCGCACGTCCGGGCGGCAGGTGTTGGCCGGGTTCGGGTAGTTCGGGTAGCAGAAGATCGTCGAGCTGTCCTCCATCTGCACGCCGTACGGGCTGATGGCGATGAACCGGGTCTGGCTGTCCTTGGCGAGTCCGCCGAGCGCCACCTCCAGGGTCTTCGCGCCCTCCGGCACCGTCACGAAGTACGACTTCGAGGCGTTGCGCTGCACCGAGTCCGACGCCGAGAACGCGTACGCGGGCTTGGCCAGCTCCTTCGAGACGACCACGGTGGTGAGGACCTGCTTGTCCACACCCTCCGTGCGACGGTCGTCGATCTCCAGAATCGCGCTGTGCACCCCGGCGGAACCGGGCCTGGCCTGCACGGTCACGGTCACCGGCTGGTTCAGCGGCAGCTTGATCCGGTCGCTGCCGAGCAGCCGGAAGGTCTTGTCGTCGTACTTCCACTTCAGCCGGTGCTCCAGCGCGCCCTTGGCGCCGGTGGTCCGGGTGATGGTGATGTCGTACGTCCGGCTCTCGCCGGCCCGCAGACCGCCCTCGCGGTCGTACAGACCGGTACCGAAGCCGGGGGTCTTCAGGAACTGGTCGAGGGCCGTGTCGACCGGGGCCTTGACCGTGTACTCGTGGGCGGTGGCGCCCTTCTCGATGGACTTCCACGCGTCCACGACATCGATCAGACCGGCGCCCTGCTCATGTGCCTGGAGGCCGGCGATCTTGGCGGCGCTGCTGGTGAGCGCCGTCCGCAGGGTGGCGGGGGTGAGACTGATCCGCTTCTGCTTGGCGGCGGAGAGCAGCAGCGCGCTCGCGCCCGCGGCCTGCGGAGAGGCCATCGAGGTGCCCTGGAGCATGGAGTAGCCGGGCGGCAGCTGGTAGCCCGCCTCGGCGACCGGACCACCGGCGGCCCAGGTCTGGGTGCTGTTGATGGCGGCGCCCGGAGCGGTGAGGGTCGGCGTGAAGCCGCCGTCCTCGCGGGGGCCGCGGGCCGAGAACGGCAGCAGGCCGTACTTCGTCGTCACACCGGAGCCGTAGTTGGCGGCCCAGGTCTCCTTGGAGATCGACGCGGCGACCGAGATGACCTTGTCGGCCAGGGCCGGGTCACTGATGGTGTTGGTGCCGGGGCCGTCGTTGCCGGCCGAGATCACGAGCTGCACGCCGTACGTGTCGATGAGCCGCGTGTACAGCTGGGCGCGGGCGTTGTTGCCGTCGTTGAGCGGCGGCAGACCGCCGATCGACATATTGACGATGTCCACACCGCGGTTGGCGACGAGATCGATCATGCCCTCGGTCAGCGCGACGCTGGTGCAGCCGCCGCTCCAGGAGCAGGCGCGCGAGGACACCAGCTTGGCGCCGGGGGCGGCGCCGTCCATCTCGCCGCCGAACAGGCCGTTGGCGGCGGTGATACCGGCGACGTGCGTGCCGTGCGCGCCCTCGATGACACCGATGTTGACGAAGTCGGACTTCGCGCCCGCCGCGTTGTAGACGACGTCCTTGCGGATCTCGACCACGAACGGGATGCGCTCGACCACCGGGGTGGCCGGATCGTCCGTTCCGAAGTAGCCGATCTGGAAGCCGTCCTTGTACGGCTTCATGACGGCGTCGTTGGTGAAGTCGCCGTCGTTGTTCAGGTCGACGCGTACGGTCCCCCCGGCCGGGTCGTAGAGCACGCCCCAGGTGTCGGTGGTGTCACCGTCGCGGTTGAGGTCGCCCGCCATCTCGCCGCCCAGGGTGGCGTCCTCGCGGAACACGTGGTACTTGTACGAGCCGGCCGGGGCCTTCCACGTACGGCCGTCGGCCGTGAAGGTCGGGCCCGACACCGCGACGTCCATCCGACGCCAGGTGTTGTCGCCGTCGGACACCGGGTCCGTGGCGGTCACCCAGTCGACGATCTTGCGCTCGCCGGTGGTGGTCTTCTGGAGCGCGGGGTGGCCGAGATCGACCCCCGAGTCCAGGATGCCGATGGTGACACCGCGGCCGTCGGCCTTCGGGTTCTTCTTGACGAAGTCCACCGCGCCGGTCTCGAAGGACGGGTTGTACGGGTTCTTCGCCGGGGTCTTGGCGCTCGGCGCCGGGTACTTCTCGGCGGCCGAACCGGTGGCGCCCTTCGCGGCGTTCGCCGTGTCCGCCGCGGGCCTCGGGTCGTCCAGCGCGATCTCCTGGTTGAGATCGATGCCGTGGACGGAGGAGAGCTTCTGGGCCGCCCTGATCGCGGCGTCCGCCTTGGCGGTGGGGAGCGTGGCCCGTACGTAGCCGAGCTTGTCGTACGTCTTGCCGACCACGGCGCCTTCGACGGCGTCCAGTTGACCGGCGACCTGCTCGGTCGCCCCCGGCGCGGTGGCGACCATCATCGTGATGTTCTTCTCGCCCTTGGCCTTCGCCTTGGCGAGCAGATCGGCGTCGGCTGCCCCGAGCTTGTCGGAAGCGCCCGAGGTGGGGGACGACTTGACGGGTGCGGCCGGGTCATCGGCGCCCGTCGCGGAGAAGGCGGGTACCGCGCCGGTGGCTATCAGCGCGGCCACCAGACCGGCGGCCGCCGCGACCCTGGCCACGCGTCTCGGCCCGGATATGGAGCTCTCGGATTCGGAGGTCATCAGCATCCCTGCGTCGTGAAAGAGACAGTCCGGAATTCGGTACCGGATGACCGCTCAGCTTTTCGTAGGAGACAGGGGTTTGTGGAGGGTTGTCAGGGGCGGAATTCAGTCATGGCGGACACCCGCCAGTGCGGCGTGTGCGCCACCGGGGACCAATGGGGCGAAATCCGTGCTGGTGCTGGTGCTGGTGCTGGTGCTGGTGCTGGTGCTCGTGCCGGTGCCGGTGCTGGTTCTGTCGGGTCGATCCGCGCGGGCCGGCGCGGATCGGCGCGGATCGACCCGACAGCACCTCGCCGCGCTCACCTCGGCAGGATGACCACCTGCGCGGCCGGATCCCGGTCGTTCGCCGCCATCAGAGCCGTACGGACCACCGTCGCCTGCTGATCCAGCGCCTCCCGCAGTTTCCTGGGCGTGAGATGGACGACCGTGATCCCGAGACGCTCCAGATGCTCGCGCTTACGTACGGCCGCCGACCACCGCTCGTTGTCGTCCTCGTCGTCCGTCCGGTCCGCGGCCCGGCCGCCCGGCCTCGGTGCCCGGGTGTCCAGCTCGACGGCGACCGCCTGGTCGGGCCAGTAGGCGTCCACGCCGCCCAGACGCGGTCCGCCGGGCAGCCGCAGATCCACGTTCCACAGCGGCTCCTGGAGCCCGTACGCCCGCACCAGTTCGTACAGCCGGCCCTCGGCGAGCGTCCGCCCCTCGGCGAGCAGGGAGTCCACCGCTTCCACCACATGCTGCCGTGCCAGCAGCCCGGACTGGCTCAGCTCCCGTACCACCACGGCCGGTTCGCAGTGCCCGGCGCGTACCGCCTCGGTCAGCAGCGCGACGACGGCGTCCGCGTCGGACAGCTCCGCGACCGCGTCGGCCAGCGCACGCCCCACGGGCGCCACCGGCATCCCGTCCAACCGCTCGGGCCGCGGCAGGCAGTGGGCCCGGATCAGCCGGGCGTATCCCGTGGACCGCAGCCGCCGGGTGCGCGGTACGAGCACATCGATCCGCTCCAGCGAGAGCAGCGGGGGAGCGGACGAGAATCCGTACAGCGCCAGCGCCGCCAGCCCCGTGATCATCGCCGCGCCGTACGGGGACGACGACGTCGCGGACGAGGAGGTGGCGGTGGTGGCGGCAGAGGTGGCAGCGGAGGTGGCGGACGGTGAGAGCCGGCCGGGCTGCGCCGGCACACCCCGGGAGCTCTCCGCGCTCGGCCGCCCCGCGTACAGCAGTACCGCCCGTACCCGCTCATCCGCGGTCGGCGGACCCGCGTGCAACAGGAAGACCCCCGGCAGCGGTTGCTGCCAGGGGCCGCCGGGCCGGCACTGAGCGGTGGCCCGGCCACCGGGGACACCGCGCTCACGCAGCTGCGCGAGCGAGAGCACACGACTCCGCACATCATCGGAGAGGTGGCCGAGGGGGCGGGGGGAGACCGGGGTGTTGTTGTTCATGTCCCGGTGTCTCCCCCTACTCAGGCGTCCCTCTAACCCCCGTTACCCGTTTGTCGGCAAAACCGGACAAGATCGTCCTAAAGTAAGGGCGTTCGACTGCCGATCAGGGGCCCGCACGGACGCCCGGCACGACCCGGCACGACCCGGAACGAGGCACCCGGCGCCGGCCCCCGTCACCCGGCGCCGGCCCCCGTCACCCGGCGCCGGCCCCCGTCAGCCGGCCGCCGCCGTGTCGCACTCCTGACCGCGCAGCGCACGCGCCAGATCGTCCGTCGCCTCCAGCACCAGCCTGCGCAGCGCGGGCGCCGCGTCCCGGTGCGAATCGAGCCACGCCGTCGCCGCGTCCAGGGTCCGGCGGTCCCCCTGGAGCCCCGGGAACAGCCCGCGCACCACGTCCATGGCGATCTGGATCGAGCGCTCGGCCCACACCCGCTCGATCACCTCGAAGTACTTCGCGGCGTACGGCGCCAGCAGCTCCCGCTGGTTCGACCGGGCGAAACCGGCGATCGTCGCCTCGACCAGCGCGTTCGACAGCGCGTCGGACTCGACGACCTGGGCCCACGCCTGCGCCTTGACCGCGGCCGACGGCCGGGCCGCCAGACAGCGCACCTGGTGCCGCTTGCCCGACGCCGTGTCGTCGCGGGCCAGTTCGGCGTCGATGACGGACTCGTCCGCCCGGCCGTGCGCGGCCAGCGGCCCCAGGAAGGCCCAGCGCAGCTCCTGGTCGACATCGAGACCGTCGATCTTCGCCGTACCGTCCAACAGCCCGCGCAGCAGCTGGAAGTCCGCGTCCGAGGAGGCGACGGAGGCGAAGAAGCGGGCCCAGGTCAGCTGGTGCTCGCTGCCGGGCTCGGACAGCCGCAGCTCGCGCAGCGCGCCCTCGGCCAGCAGCCGCCCGCCCTCCTCGCGCCACGCCGGCGCCGCGTAGTGCGTGAGCGCCGACTCGGCCCAGGCGTGCAGCATCTGGAGCACGCCGATGCCCGTCTCGCGGCCGGCGTGGGTGAGCACCAGACCGATGAAGTCCCGGGCCGGCATGAGCGCGTCGCGCGTGAGGTTCCAGAGCGCCGACCAGCACAGGGCACGGGCGAGCGGGTCACTGAGGTCACTGAGATGCGCGCGCAGGGTGTCCAGCGAGCCCGCGTCGAAACGGATCTTGCAGTAGGTCAGATCGTCGTCATTGACGAGGATCAGCTCCGGCCGCTCCGCGCCCGCCAGTTCGGTGACGACCGTGCGGGGCCCGGCCACATCCGTCTCGGTGCGGGCGAACCGTACGAGCGCGCCTTCCGGCGTACGCCGGTACAGCCCGATGGCCACCCGGTGCGGCCGGAGTTCCGGGTGCGATTCGGCGGCGTCCTGCACCACGGCCAGCTCGGTGATCCGCCCCTCGGCGTCGAAGATCACCTGCGGGGTGAGGGAGTTGAGCCCGGCGGTTTCCAGCCATGACCGGGACCAGCCCGTCATGTCCCGCCCGGACGTCTCCTCCAGTACGGAGAGCAGATCGGCCAGCCGCGTGTTGCCGTACGCGTTCCGCTTGAAGTAGCGCCGGGCGCCCTCCAGGAACGCGTCCTGGCCCACGTACGCCACCAGTTGCTTCAGCACCGAAGCGCCCTTGGCGTAGGTGATGCCGTCGAAGTTCAGCTTGGCGTCCTCCAGATCACGGATGTCGGCCGTGACCGGATGGGTGGACGGCAGCTGGTCAGCGCGGTACGCCCATGCCTTGCGGTTGTTGGCGAAGGTCGTCCAGGCATGGGTGAAGCGGGTCGCCCCCACCTGCGCGAACGATCCCATGAAGTCCGCGAAGGACTCCTTCAGCCACAGGTCGTCCCACCACCGCATGGTCACCAGATCGCCGAACCACATGTGCGCCATCTCGTGCAGGATGGTGTTCGACCGTCGCTCGTAGGACGCCTGGGTCACCTGGCCGCGGAAGATGTACTCCTCGCGGAACGTCACCAGACCGGGGTTCTCCATCGCGCCGAGGTTGTACTCGGGCACGAACGCCTGGTCGTACTTCCCGAACGGATACGGGTAGTCGAAGTGGTCGTGGAAGAAGTCCAGGCCCTGCTTGGTGATCAGGAAGACATCGTCCGCGTCGAAGTGCCGGGCGAGGCCCTTGCGGCACATCGCGCCGAGCGGGATCTCCAGGACCGTGCCGTCGTCGAACGTGCGGCAGTAGGAATCGGTCACATAGTGGTACGGACCGGCCAGGACCGCCGTGATGTACGTTGAGATCGGCTTCGTCTCCGCGAAGTGCCACACCCCGTCGGTCAGCGTGCCCTCGCCATTGCTCCACGCGGTCCAGCCCTCGGGCGCTGTCACCCGGAAGCGGTACGGGGCCTTGAGGTCCGGCTGCTCGAAGTTGGCGAAGACCCGGCGCGCGTCGGCCGGCTCGTACTGTGTGTAGAGATAGACCTCGCCGTCCTCCGGGTCGACGAAGCGGTGCATGCCCTCGCCGGTACGGCTGTACGCGCACTGCGCGTCCACCACCAGGACGTTCTCCGCCAGCAGGCCGTCCAGCGCGATCCGCGAGCCGTCGAAGACCGCGGCCGGGTCCAGCTCCGTCCCGTTGAGCGTCACGGCGCTCACGCCCGGGGCGATCAGATCCGCGAAGGTGGCGGCTCCGGGCTCGGCGCAGCGGAACCGGATCGTCGTCACGGAGCGGAAGGTCCGCGGCGGCGTGTCCGAGCCCGGTGCCTCCCCACCCGGTGCCTCCCCACCCGGTGCCTCCCCACTCGGTGTCGCACCGCCCGGCACCTCGCCGACCGCCGAGCGCAGGTCGAGGTCCACCTCGTACCCGTCTACGGTCAGCAGGTCGGCCCGCTCGCGGGCCTCTTCGCGGGACAGGTTCTCACCGGGCACGGTCACTCCTTTGTGGCTCGCCTTCGTGGCTCGTCCGAAACAGCCACGATCCTCGCATGTGCCACTGAGGTGCGGCATCCGGGAATGCCCCCGGCGGGCGGGGGCGTTCTTGACGTGAGGTGCGTTCACAGCCGTTCATGAGGAGAGACATGTCCGAGAAGACCCCCGTCGACTTCTGGTTCGACCCGCTGTGCCCCTGGGCCTGGATGACCTCCCGCTGGGTCCTCGAAGTGGAGAAGGTCCGCGATATCGAGGTCCGCTGGCATGTGATGAGCCTGGCCGTCCTCAATGAGGACAAGGACATCCCCGAGGAGTACCGCGAGGGCCTTGCCAAGGCATGGGCCCCGGTCCGTGTGGTCGTCGCCGCTCAGCAGAAGCACGGCGACAAGGTCGTGGGACCGCTGTACACCGCGCTCGGGACCCATTTCCACAACCAGGGCGAGGGCGCGACCCGCGAGGCGATCGCCGCCGCGCTGGACGAAGCCGGTCTGCCCGCCGAGCTGATCGAGTACGCCGATTCCGACACGTACGACACCGAACTGCGCGCCTCCCACCAGGAGGGCATCGACAAGGTCGGCCAGGAGGTCGGTACGCCCGTCATCGCCGTCCCCGGCGCGGACGGCGAGCAGATCGCCTTCTTCGGCCCGGTCGTCACCCCGGCCCCCAAGGGTGAGGAGGCCGCGAAGCTCTGGGACGGCACGCTGATGGTCGCGTCGATCCCGGGCTTCTACGAGATCAAGAGGACGCGCACCCAGGGGCCGATCTTCGACTGATCCCTGATCCCTGATCCCTGATCCCTGATTCCTGATTCCTGATTCCTGATCTCGGCGGACCGATATCTGTCCGGCCCTATCTGCCCCGCCCTATAGAAGGACCCCCGCGAGTCACGTCCTCGCGGGGGTCCTTCCTCATTCCGCCCGCACGTGAAAGGTGAGAAGACGATCACGAGCAGGACGCGTACGGCCCGGGGCGGCGTGGCCCGCCGGACCTACGGGGCGAGCAGCAGGTTGTTGGCGCGCTCCTTGGCGGACGCGTAACGCTTCGCCACGTCCTGCCAGTTGACGACCCTCCACATGGCCTCGATGAAGTCCACCTTCTGGTTCTTGTACTGGAGATAGAAGGCGTGCTCCCAGGCGTCGAAGACCAGGATCGGCACCGAGCCCTGGCCGGCATTGCCCTGGTGGTCGTAGATCTGCTCGACGATCAGCCGGCCGCTGACCGGCTCGTACGCGAGCACCCCCCAGCCCGAGCCCTGGGTGGTCGCGGCGGCCTTGGTCAGCTGGGACTTGAAGCCGGCGAAGGAGCCGAAGGACTCGGCGATCGCGTCCGCCAGATCGCCCACGCCGTCCGCGGCCAGCGGCTCGCCGCCCCCGTCACCGGTCATGTTGTGCCAGTAGATCGAGTGGAGGATATGGCCGGAGAGGTGGAACGCGAGGCTCTTCTCCAGCCCGTTGATCGCGCCCCAGGACTCCTTGTCGCGCGCCTCCGCGAGCTGATCGAGCGTGTCGTTGGCGCCCTTGACGTACGCCGCGTGGTGCTTGTCGTGATGCAGCTCGATGATCTGCGGATTGATGACCGGTTCGAGCGCCGCGTAGTCGTACGGAAGTTCAGGAAGCGTGTATACCGCCATGGTCAAACCCTCCGGCCTCTTATTGCACATCCTATGCAAGTGCACGCTAGCAGCAACAGGATCGTGCGCCGATCAGGCGATGGTCCTAGGACCGCGTGCCGCGCCGCCGTTGTCGGAGCGGCACTTTGTGCCACCTCCGACAACGCGCTGACCTCCCCTTTGTGGGTGATTGACGGTGATGCGGCGCGGAGCCGTCGGCTACCGTCGGGCTGTTCGATGCCTGCTGACAGAAGCCCGTAACCCGACGTCGGAAGCCCGACGCCCCATGACCGCGGAGACCCCATGAGTACTGCTGCCGCAGCCCCCCGGACCGGAGCGGTCCTCGCCGATCTGCTCCCCGCCACCCGCACCCGGGACATCGCCCTGGTCGTCGGGGGAGCGGTGCTCACCGGAGTGGCGGCGCAGATAGCCGTCCCGGTCCCCGGCTCCCCCGTCCCGGTCACCGGCCAGACCTTCGCCGCGCTGCTCGTCGGCACCGCCCTCGGCGCCCGCCGCGGTTTCCTCTCCCTCGCGCTCTACACCGTGGTCGGCATGGCCGGAATGCCGTGGTTCGCGGAGGGCCGCTCGGGTCTGAGCTTCGCCTCCTTCGGCTATGTCCTCGGCATGCTGATCGCCGCCACGGTGGTGGGCGCGCTGGCCCGCCGTGGCGGCGACCGCTCCGTACCGCGTACGGCCGGCACGATGGTGCTCGGCTCGGCGATCATCTACGCGGTGGGCGTGCCCTACCTGGCGCTGTACACCGGGATGTCACTGAGTGCCGCCGTCAGCGCCGGTCTGGTGCCCTTCCTGCTCGGGGACGCGCTCAAGGCGGCCCTGGCGATGGGCGCGCTGCCCGCCGCGTGGAAGCTCATCGGCCGCCGCGGCTGACATGTCCGAGGTGCGGGTGTGGGTTCCGGCGGAAGAGGTTCGCCTCAGCCGTCGGCCCCCGCCGCCTTCTCCTTCCGCCCGCGCACGTCCTTGACCAGCGCGATCGCCACCACGAGCGCCGCCACCAGCAGCGAAAGCAGTACCTGCTCGCGCGCCGCGTCGTCGGTGAGCATGTAGACCAGCACGAACGAGATCATCGCGATCGTCGCCCAGGTCAGATACGGGAAGAGCCACATCCGTACGACCAGCTTCTCCGGCGCCTCGCGCAGGATGATCCCGCGCATCCTCAACTGCGTGAAGCAGATGACCAGCCATACGAACAGCGCCACCGCGCCCGACGAGTTGAGCAGGAACGCGAAGACCGTGTCGGGCCACTGGTAGTTGAAGAAGACGGCGACGAACCCGAAGAGGACGGACGACAGGATCGCGGCCGTGGGGACACCGCGCGCGTTGGTCCGGGCGAACGCCTTGGGCGCGTCCCCGCGCAGGCCGAGCGAGAAGGCCATCCGGGACGCCGTGTAGAGGCCGGAGTTCAGACAGGACAGGACGGCCGTCAACACGATGAAGTCCATCACCTGCCCCGCGTGCGGGATCCCGATCGAGTTCAGCGCCGCGACGTACGAGCCCTCCTTGAGGATCGACGGATCGTTCCAGGGCAGCAGCGTCAGCACGACGAAGATGGAGCCCAGATAGAAGACGGCGATCCGCCAGATCACGCTGTTGGTCGCCTTGGCGACGGCCCGCTGCGGGTTCGAGGACTCCCCGGCCGCGAGCGTGACGATCTCGCTGCCCATGAAGGAGAAGACGACCATCAGCACGCCGGTCAGGATCGCCCCGGGCCCCTTGGGCAGGAACCCGCCGCTGTCCGTGAGATGCGCGAGACCCGCGCCCGGATTGTCGGACCCCGGCAGCAGCCCGAAGACGGCGAGCAGACCGACGACGACGAACGCCGCGATCGCCACGACCTTGATGCCGGCGAACCAGAACTCGAACTCACCGTACGAGGCCACCGACACGAGGTTCGTGGCGGTCAGTACGACCATCACGATCAGCGCCCACGCCCACTGCGGCACGGCCGGTATCCAGCCCTCCAGGATCTGGGCGCCCGCGGTCGCCTCGACCGCCAGCACCACCACCCAGAAGAACCAGTAGAGCCAGCCGATGGAGAACCCGGCCCAGCGGCCGAGCGCCTGGTCCGCGTAGGCGGAGAAGGATCCGGAGCTGGGCCGCGCCGCGGCCATCTCGCCCAGCATGCGCATGACGAGTACGACCATCAGGCCGACCAGCGCGTACGACAGCAGGATGCCGGGGCCCGCGGCGGCGATACCGGAAGCGGAGCCGACGAACAGCCCGGCGCCGATCACTCCGCCGATCGCGATCATGGACAGATGACGGTTCTTGAGACCGGCTTGCAGGCCGTCGGAGGACTGCGGATTCCCAGGCTCGCTGGGGGTTCCGCCTTCCTTCGTGGGGGACGGCAGGGAGGTCATGCGGCAATCCTTACGTCTACGGTCCACTCAAGTAATGAGTTCCGGCATTCAAGCGTCCGGCCCCCTGATGGCGGAAGTGACTATTCCGTTTCTTTACCCGGGGGCGTACGCGGGGTTACCGGAGGGTTGACCCCGCTGACCGCTACCCAGCGGAGCGCGGCCCACACCCCGCGTGCCACACTTCGCTCCATGCGCGTGTATCTCGGTTCCGACCATGCCGGCTACGAACTCAAGAACCACCTCGTCGAGTGGCTTACGGCCCATGGCCACGAGCCCGTCGACTGCGGACCCCACATCTATGACGCCGAGGACGACTATCCGCCGTTCTGCCTGCGCGCCGCGGAGCGCACGGCGGCGGACCCGGACAGTCTCGGCGTGGTGATCGGCGGCTCCGGCAACGGCGAGCAGATCGCCGCGAACAAGGTCAAGGGTGTCCGCGCCGTCCTCGCCTGGAGCGAGCAGACCGCGGCTCTCGGGCGCGAGCACAACAACGCCAACGTCATCTCCGTCGGCGGCCGGATGCACACGCGGGACGAGGCGACGAAGTTCGTCGAGATCTTCCTCGCCACCCCGTACTCGGGCCTGGAGCGCCACGCGCGCCGTATTCAGATGCTCACCGACTACGAGTCGACCCACGAGCTGCCGCCGGTCCCGGCCCACCACCCGCGGCAGGACTGAACTCCCGGACTCACCCTGTGCCGCCGGGTCCCGCCCCCGGCGGCACAGCCATGCCGCGGGCCCACGGCCCGTCCGTACACCGACCGAGGACCCGTCACAGAGGAGACCCCGTGCCCGAGGGGCATACGATCCACCGGCTCGCCGAGGACCATCTCGACCGCTTCGGCGGCCGGCCGGCCCGGGTCAGCAGCCCGCAGGGCAAGTTCTCCGACAGCGCGGCGCTCCTCGACGGCCGGATCCTCGACGGCGTCGACGCCCACGGCAAACATCTCTTCCTCGGCTTCGGCGACCAGGGCTGGGTCCATATCCACCTCGGCCTGTTCGGCAAGGTCGGCTTCGGCGACGCGCCCGCCCCGCCGCCCACGGACACGGTCAGGCTGCGGCTCGCCTCCGACACGGCGTACATGGATCTGCGCGGCCCCACCACCTGCGCCCTGATCACCGCCCCCGAGAAGGAAGCGATACACGACCGCCTCGGCCCGGACCCGCTGCGCCGCGTGGACGACGGCGAGAAGGCGTGGGCGCGGATCTCCCGGTCCCGTACGACCGTCGCCGCCCTGCTCATGGACCAGAAGGTGATCGCGGGCGTCGGCAATGTCTACCGCGCCGAAGTCCTCTTCAGGCACGGCATCGACCCGTACCGCGCGGGCAAGGACCTCGCCCGCCGCGAGTGGGACGCGATCTGGGCGGATCTGGTGGCGCTGATGCGTGAAGGCGTACGGAACAACCGGATCGACACCGTCCGTCCCGAGCACACCCCCGAGGCGATGGGCCGCCCGCCGCGCGTCGACGATCACGGCGGCGAGGTGTACGTCTATCGCAGGGCGCGGATGCCCTGCCTGCTGTGCGGCGACGAGATCCGCACCGCGACCCTCGCCGCCCGCAACCTCTTCTGGTGCCCGGGCTGCCAGCGGCGCTGAACGCCGCTCCGGCTCAGAACCCGTGCGGCAGCCAGGGCGCGATCTCCGACGAGAACGCGGCCGACGCCTCGGCCAGCGCCCCGGAACGTATCTCCCGTACCCGCCCCGCGCGCGCCAGCGCCGCCAGGGAGACGCCGCCCAGATACGCGGCGCCCAATTCGTTGACGGACAGCGCCAGATCGGCCTGATCGGCGGTGCGCTCGCAGGACGCGCCCTTGGAGTCGCCTGACAGCCGCCAACGGCCCTCGTTCCAGGGGCAGAACGCGTCCGTCACCTCCACCACCACATCCACCGGCGTCCGGTACGTACGCGCCTCCAGCGCCGCCCCGACCTCCACCGGCCGCAGATACAGCGAGTCCCGCAGCCGCACCTGGCAGCGCCGGACGTCGGAGACCAGATACTGGAACGGATCGTCCGGCGGCCGGTTGCCCGCCCGGACCACCGAGGTCAGATCGATCGAGAAGAGGAAGTCCCAGAGCGACGCGTACGCCACGGGGTCCAGGGCGTACACATCCCGCAGCTCGATCGTGCCCTTGGGGCCCGACCTGTCCCACTCCGGCTTGTTGTGGAAGAGCGTGAACCCCACCACCTCGCCGTCCCGCTCCGCCAGCACGCACTGGAGCTCCGACATGCCGTCCTTCGCCTGTCCGGCGTCGACGACCGGATGCCGCTCCCAGCCCGGCCGGCGGGCGAGCATCCCCGGCCGCCCCGCGACCTCCGCGGCGTACACCGCCTCGCATGCCTCGCGTACAGCGGGGTCATCCGGTTTCACCCGAAGAAGACGTACATCGTCCGATCCTTCGGGTATCGAGATCCGCACCCGGGAGGTGTCGATCTCCGCCGAGAGCTGCTCGGTCGCGACGCCGTATCCGTACCGTCCGTAGATCACCGGCTCGGAGGCCGTCAACACGGCGAGCGGTTCGCCCCACGACCTGACGTCATCGAGCTGGCGCCGCATCATCGACCTCAGCACCCCGCGCCGGCGGTGCGTCGCCGCCACGCTCACCATCGTCACACCGGCCGCCGGGACCTGCGCACCGCCGGGCACCGAGAGCCGGAAGCTGAACGCCCCCGCCGTGCCCACGCACTCGTCGCCGTCCCAGACCCCGAGTGAGCGGTCGAACTCCGTGAGATCCCTCATAAGGCGGGTTTCCCCGATGGTGTCCGGGACACCGCCGAACGCGAGCTCCAACGCCCGGTACCAGGTGTCCCATTCGGCCGGTTCCAGGACCCGTAGATCGATAGTCATATGCCATCAGTACCAGGGGTACGACAACGAGGCGACCCGATTTCGAACGCAATGTCACAGGGGTCCCCCTGCACGCCGGGCGGACGGATCGATAGGGTCCACAACAATGGCCGGTGTCGCGGGAGCGGAGTCGTACTCGGCCCGGATGCGCAGGAAGCTGCACCGGGTCCGCAACGGCGTGCGCAAATCCGGGGTCGACTACTTCCGCGGTGACGGCTCCGACTGGATCGCCCTCGTCGGTCTGCTGCTCACCATCCCGGCCATCACGCTCACCACGATCGCCATCCCCGTCTGGTGCGCGCCCTCCGCCCTCGTCCTCCCGATCGTGGCCGGCGGGCTGCTGCTGCGGCCCGCGAGTCTGCTGAGCCTGTACGCGGCCGCGGCCGCCGCGCTGATCGTCGAGTCGATGGTCCTCGGCCCGTATCCGGACGGTCCGGCGCGCGTCACCCCGGGCACGGTGCTCGTGGTCGCCGCCTGCGGGCTCTTCGGACTGCTGATCGCCCAGTTCAGGGCGCGTGTCGGGGTGCCCTGGCGGCGCGGTGGGACGATGCTCTTCGACCTGCGCGAACGGATCAGGGTGCAGAGCGCCCTGCCCCGGCTCCCCAAGGGCTGGCACCACGAGATGGCGCTGCGCCCGGCCGGCGGCCAGTCCTTCTCCGGCGACTTCGTGGTGGCCGCCCGTACGAACGGCGGCCGGACGCTCGAAGTCGTCCTGACCGATGTCTCGGGCAAGGGCATGGACGCGGGCTCCCGCGCCCTGCTGCTCTCGGGCGCCTTCGGCGGACTCCTCGGCTCGCTCCCGTCGCACAGCTTCCTTCCGGCGGCCAACGGCTATCTGCTCCGGCAGGACTGGGACGAGGGCTTCGCCACCTCCATCCATCTCGTCCTCGATCTTGACTCGGGCGACTTCGAACTGCTGTCGGCGGGCCATCTGCCCGCCCTCCAGCTGCACGCGGGCAGTGGCCGCTGGGAGGAGAAGTCGGGCGAGGGCCCGTTGCTCGGGGTGTACGACGGGGCGCAGTTCGACCCGGTCAAGGGCTCACTGCGCCCCGGTGACGTGCTGATGCTCTTCACCGACGGGCTGGTCGAGGCTCCGGGCCGCGATCTGGGCGAGGGCATCGACCGGCTCACGGGCGAGGCCGACCGCTATGTCGTCCCGGGCTTCCAGGGCGCGGCCTGGCATCTGATCGAGGCGGTCGCGAAGGACGTGAACGACGACCGCGCGCTGCTACTGATCTGCCGCGAGCCTTAAGCTCTGCAACTTCCCCGGCTTCAGCGCCGCGCCAGCGCCAGCACGCTCAGCCCGAACATCAGGACGCCCAGGGGGACGTGGACCGACGGTACGTTCGCGATGCCGAGCACGACCTGGAGCGAGGCGAGGACAAGGAAACCGGACGCGTGCCAGATGGGCCGGGGCGAACCGCCGCCCGGCTTCCACGCCAGCACCGCCGCGAGCACGTACAGCATCGACGCCCCGTACATCACGCGGGCTCCCACGCTGTGCAGCGTCTCTCCGTAGGACGAGGTCAGCAGCGGTCCGGCGGAGACCGCTTGAAGGAGGATGGTCAGGGTCTGCAACGTGATCGCGATGCGCAGAAACGAGTAGCTGGGCTGTGCCGTCGCCTGGGTGGCCATGCCACGGTCCCCCTGTTCCGCCCGGAGGCAGTAGATCGATAATGTCTCACCAACCCGACGACGCGGGCCTGCGAAAGGTAAGGCGAGGAGGCGCTCGGGGGCATGGGAACGGCTGGGACGAGCACCGATGAGACAGCCGATGAGCGGCGCCAACTGATCAACATCTCCTACCGGTTGCTCGGTTCACTGGCCGAGGCCGAGGACGCCGTACAGGAGGCCTACGCGCGCTGGTACGCGCTGCCGCGAAGCCGGCAGGAGGCGATCGTGTCCCCTGGAGCCTGGCTGTCGACGGTGACCGGCCGTATCTGCCTGGACATGCTCGGCTCGGCACGGGCCCGGCGTGAACGCTACGTCGGCGCGTGGCTGCCCGAGCCGCTGCCCGACCGCGCCGAGTGGGGCCACGGCCATGGCGCCGACCCCGCCGACCAGATGGTCATGGACGAATCGGTGACCATGGCCTTCCTTGTCGTCCTGGAGTCGATGACGCCCGCCGAGCGGGTGGCGTTCGTCCTGCACGACGTCTTCCGTTACCCCTTCGCCGAGATCGCCGGCATCCTCGGCCGGACCCCTGCGGCCTGCAAACAGCTGGCGGCCTCGGCCCGGCGGCGGGTGGGCGTCGCCCGCGCTCCGGTGACGGCTGCCGGGCAGGCCGACACGGTGCGGCAGGTCAAGGAGGCCTGGGAGGCGAAGGACATCGCGGCCCTCATCGCCCTCCTCGACCCGGCCGCGGTGATGACCGCCGACGGCGGCGGCATGGTCGGTGCCGTCCTGCGCCCGATCGAAGGCGGCGCACGCATCGCCCAGTACATGGCCGCCATCGCCGACAGTGCTCCGGGGCTCGAACTCCTGGAGCGGTCGGTCAACGGTGTGCCGGGCCTGGTGGCCCAGCGTGCCGGCGTCGTCATGACCGTAGCCTCGTTCGATGTCGTAGACGGCAGCGTCCTGCGGATCTGGGTGGTCCGCAATCCGGAAAAGCTGCGGCCGTGGGCGCGGGACGGTCAGGACGTATCCGGCGGATCATGACGACTCCCGTGAGAGCTGATCGCCAAACCTGAATTCCGTCCACCCGCCGGCCGCGTCCCCCACCTCACAGGACAGACGGAACTCCCCTCCGCCGTCACGGGCGGAGGGGAGTTCTGGTGGGTCGTACGGCCGTCGCGGGTGGTGGTAAGGGCATGGGCGTCAGCTCGTCACCGGTGCACCCCTGCCGCCCGAATCCTTGGCGTACGAGGGCTCGTTCCCCGCGGATCCCGGGCCGTCACCGCCCTTCCCGCCACCAGGCAGGATCCGGGCCAGCCAGTGCGACCTGCCCGCCGCCAGCGGGCCGAGGACCGCGAGGACCAGGACATATCCCGCGATGAAGGGAGCGAGCCGGCTGTCGAGACCCGCGCCCGCCGCCATCGTGGCGAGGATCAGCGCGAACTCGCCCCGGGCCAGCAGGGTTGTCGAGATGTTCGCCGCCGGCCGGGCGCCGAAACCGAAGATCCTGGCCGCGGTCAGCCCCGCGGCGACGTTCATCACGAGGGTCACGGCCACGGCGGCGAGTACGGGCCAGAGCACGGTCGGCAGATCGCCCGGGTTGATCGACAGCCCGAAGGCGAAGAAGAAGATCGCGCCGAACGCGTCCCGCAGCGGGTGGACGAGCTTGCGGATCCGGGGGCCCGAGGTGGTGCCGCCGAGCATCAGACCGACCATGAACGCGCCGATGGCGTCCGCGACCCCGAACCACTCGGAGACACCGGCCACGAGGACCGCCGCGCCGAGGAAGGAGATGACGAGCAGTTCGTCGTCCTTGGTGTTCATGAGCCGTCCGACGACCTTCGTGCCGAACCGGGCGGCGAGCGCCAGCAGCAGCAGGAAGCCGAACGCCTTCCCGCCGTCCATGACGGCGGCGGAGACGCTGTCCGCACCCGACAGGATGGGCTGGAGCGCGGCGAGATAGAGGGCCAGGAAGATGTCCTCGACCACGATGATGCCGAGGATCGGTTTGGTCTCCGGGTTACCGATCCGGCCCATGTCGACCAGGACCTTGGTGACGATCGCGGACGAGGAGATACCGAGCACACCGGCGAGCACCAGCGCCTCCGACGTACCCCAGCCGAGCGCGAAGCCGAAGCCGAGACCGGCGCCCACGTTCAGCGCGAGATAGGCGCCACCGGCGAGGGCCATCTTCCGGCCGCCCGCCTTGAGGTCGTCCAGATGGAATTCCAGGCCGAGATAGAAGAGCAGCAGGACCAGCCCGAGGGCGGAGAGCATCTCCATCTCGTGCGGGTCCTTGACCAGCACGATGCCGGGGGTGTGCGGGCCGAGCAGGATCCCGGCGAGGATGAACAGGGGAATGGTGGGCAGCTCGATACGGCTGCCCAGACGGGCGAGTACGGCGGCGGCGAGGAAGGCGCCGCCCATGGCTATGAGCGTCTCTGCGTGTCCGATGGGATCGTTCCTCCGTCAAGTCAAGGGGGCGTCAAGGAATCGTCAGTAATTAGTTTACCAAACGATTTACTGAGCAAGTTTGACGAAGGATTTGACGAAGGAACGGACCGGAACGGACGGGGCGAAACGGACCTCTGTCCACCGCTACCGCCTGAACGCCCACCGCATCTCGGGCTCGGTCACCCAGCGCAGCGGCCGCCGTACCGGAGGCGTGCACAGCAGTGTCACCGCGGCGGCGGCCACGACGGTCAGCGTGACCTCCCCGGCGGGCCCGGACAGCCAGGGGTACGCGTCGAAGAGGCCGCCGTACACCGCGCCCTTGACCAGGAACCCGTGCAGCAGATAGCCGCAGATCGTGCCCGCGCCCAGCGCCGTGAACCAGGTCCGGCGGCTGGGCACCCACGCCAGGAATCCGGCCGTCAGCAGCAGTGAGCAGCCGAAGAGCGCGAACGTCATCACGGGCCCGGCCCACCAGGGAGCGTCCAACTGCTGGGCGCCGGCGCTGTGGTAGAGCCAGCCGGACGCTATCCGGGGGCCCGCCCAGTACGAGAGGACCAGCGCGCCCGCGAACAGCGGCACGGCGAGCAGCCGCACCTCGCGTCGCCGTACCAGCTGGAAGTGTTCGGGCCTGAGCAGCAGCCCCAGGACGAAGTACGGCGCGAACTGGAGCACGCGTTGCAGGTTCAGGTCCTCGCCGATGCCCGGCGTGAGCGACGCCAGCGAGGCGAGGGCGAGCGCCACCGTCAGCGGATACCGCAGTGTGAGCCAGAGCGGGGTGGTCAGCCGCCAGATGAACAACGCGGCCAGGAACCAGGTGAGATACCAGGGGTCGAGCAGGCTGATGGGCTGGTCCGGGCTGTCGTCCGCGTACCGCGCGAAGAGCGAGTACGCCACCTCGAAGACGACATACGGCACGGCGATCCCGGTCACCAGGCGCCTGATCTGGTGCGGGCGGGCCGTGAAACTCCGGGAGAAGTAGCCGGAGATGAGGATGAAGGCCGGCATGTGGAAGGCGTAGACGAGCAGATAGAGCGCGCGCGTCGCCCTGCTGTCGCCCATCACGGGTTCCCAGAAGTGCGCCACCGCCACCAGAACGATCGCCAGGTACTTGGCGTTGTCGAAGAACGCGTCCCGCTTGGTGGACGTCGTGCGTGGATCCGTGGCCGGACCGGCGGGCCGCTGTCCGGTCGGCACCGGCGTGTCGGCCACCGCCGACGGTCTGGTTCCGGTGGCGGGATCCACCTCCGCGGCCGGGAAGGTGCGGGGGAGCGGGGACGTCTCATGGGTATGCGGCGCCTGGAACATTCGAGGCACCCTAGCGGCGCTCAAACCAATTCGTAAAACCTCCTCGTCCGGTGACCCATTCGAATCTGAAACCGCCGACAACCAGGCGATATGCCCGGGTTAATCAGCATTAAAAGGTGCGTATCGGCGGGATTTTTGCGCATGACCAACCCCGGTCAACGCGCCCGTCAGCCGGTCGTTCGACATGAGGGGAATGGGTTGTGAATGAGTCGTGCGCACAGGGAAACGATGGAGTCGAATTCGCGTCCACGCGCTATTCACACGCGGGCGGTCCGCGCGCGCCGCGGTCGCGCGGAACCCGGCGCGCGGGGGGCGCGATTGGCGCGATCGCGTATGTCACTGATTCGTCACCGGGCAACATCCGCGCGGAGGTTGATGGCACGATGGTCGGAGCGGGGGTGTGGCGTGCGCGCTTCCCGGGGCTGGGCTAGGCGGACCGACCAAGGGTGTGATCAGTGTGGCCATTTCGCTGTCTGTGGTGGTTCTGTTGGCGGTCATCCTCGTGGTGCTCATACGCGGTGGCTCTCTCAAGGCCGGCCCCGCGATAGTCGCGATCCTCTTCGGCTTCTTCCTCGCCTCCACCAACATCGCTCCGTCGGTGAACAACTTCATGAACTCCCTGGCCGAGATGATCAACAAGATCAGCTTCTAGCCCAGTCGGCGGCGGACTGGAACGGGAGCGGAAACGAGGAGAGCCGGCCTCCGTGTCGTACGGAAACCGGCTCCAACCCATGAGTACCTGCCAAGAGCGGGCGACGGGAATCGAACCCGCGTAGCTAGTTTGGAAGACTAGGGCTCTACCATTGAGCTACGCCCGCACGCGTCGTGCCGCGGGTCATGCGGCCTCGGCACGGATCACATCGTAGCGGGTCCCGGGCGCTCGCCGCACACCGGTGAAGCGGCGGTCGGGCACCGGGCAAAGCGGTCGGCCGCATGCCCGCGGGCATGTACCCTACGTGTCGCACCGACGGGGTGTGGCGCAGCTTGGTAGCGCGTCCGCTTTGGGAGCGGAAGGTCGTCGGTTCGAATCCGGCCACCCCGACCATTTTCAAGATCGCAACGCAAGATCACATTGTGGGGCTCTTCCCGCTTGCGGTTACTATGCAAGCTGCGTGCCCGTGTGTCTGAAGAGTCTCTGAGGAACCGGGCCCGATCCGCCGGATCGCGCCGCACCGCGGCGGACCGGCAGAACCCAAGAATCAGCCACCAAGGAGACCGAACCGTGAAGAGCGCCGTGGAGACCCTGAACCCGACCCGGGTTCGGCTCACTGTCGAGGTGCCCTTCGAGGAGCTCAAGGACAGCCTCGACGCGGCGTACAAGAAGATCAACCAGCAGGTCACGGTGAAGGGCTTCCGCAAGGGCAAGATCCCGGCCCGCGTCATCGACCAGCGGTTCGGGCGTGGTGCTGTGCTGGAGGAGGCCGTCAACGACGCCCTCCCGAAGTTCTACACCGACGCGGTCAACGAGGGCGAGCTCAATGTCCTCGGCCAGCCCGAGGTCGACATCACCGAGCTCAAGGACGGCGAGCTGCTGGCCTTCACCGCCGAGGTGGACATCCGCCCGGTCATCGAGATCCCGGACTACTCCGGTATCGAGGTCACCGTCGACTCCATCGAAGTCAGCGATGAGGACGTCGACAAGTCGGTCGAGCAGCTGCGCGACCGCTTCGCGTCCACCAACCCGGTCGAGCGCGCCGCCGCCGAGGGCGATGTCGTGACGATCGACCTGGAGGCCAAGGTCGACGGCGAGGTCCTGCCCGACGGTGTCGCCACCGGCGTGCAGTACACCATCGGCTCCGGCGAGCTGCTCGACGGCATCGACGAGGCCGTCACCGGTCTGGAGGCCGGCGGCGAGGCCACCTTCACCTCCGAGCTGAAGGGCGGCACCGCCGAGGGCAAGGCCGCCGAGGTCACCGTCAAGGTCTCCCAGGTCGCCGCCCGTGAGCTGCCCGAGCTGGACGACGAGTTCGCGCAGATGGCGAGCGAGTTCGACACCCTCGACGAGCTGAAGGCCGACAGCCGCAAGCGGCTGGAGAGCAGCAAGCAGTACGACCAGGCCACCCAGGCCCAGGAGCGGGTCCTCGACGAGCTGCTGAAGCTGGCCGAGGTGCCGATCCCCGAGAAGCTGCTCGCGGAGGAGATCAACACCCGCAAGCACAACCTGGAGCACCACCAGCTCGGTCAGATGGGCCTCGACCTCGCGAAGTACCTGGAGATCCAGGGCAAGACCGAGGAAGAGTTCGACGCCGAGACCAAGGAGCAGGCGGAGAAGGGCATCAAGACCCAGTTCATCCTCGATGAGCTGGTGAACAAGGAGAAGCTGAACGTCAACCAGGAGGAGCTCACCGAGCACCTCATGCGGCGCGCGCAGTCCTCCGGCATGTCCCCCGACCAGTTCGCCCAGGCGGTCGTCGAGGGTGGCCAGGTGCCGATGCTGGTCGGCGAGGTCGCCCGCGGCAAGGCGCTCGCGGTGGTCGTCGAGGCCGCCAAGGTGATCGACACGAACGGTGAGATCGTCGAGCTGGACGACGAGGACGAGGACGAGTCGGCCGAGACCGTCGAGGCCGCCGACTCCACCGAGGCCGACACCAAGGCCGAGGAGAAGGCCGACAAGAACGAGGCCTGAGCCGTCTCGCTCTGAACGCCAGGACGGGCCCCGGACGCACCACGCGACCGGGGCCCGTCCCGTCCGCCCCCAAGGCCCCCGGGACCCGCTGGGCGCCCCCGGCGCCCGGGTGGCACAGAGGGGGCCGGGAGAGGCCCGACAGGCCCGCTCAGGGCCGTACGGAGCCCCAACTGCCTTGCGCTCCCAGCGAACAGTCACGGAAGCGGGATGGCCCGCGCCGACCAGCGCGTTAGGGTCCATGAATACGAGGGCAGGGGAGTTTCCCGTCCCCGGTACGAAGACGCTGAGACGGCCGCAGCCGTCAGAGACGAGCAGGTGTATACGTGACGAATCTGATGCCTTACGCCGCCGGTGAGCCGTCCCTCGGTGGTGGCCTCGGCGACCAGGTCTACAGCCGGCTGCTCGGAGAGCGGATCATCTTCCTCGGCCAGCAGGTCGACGACGACATCGCCAACAAGATCACGGCGCAGCTCCTCCTCCTCGCGGCCGAACCCGAGAAGGACATCTACCTCTACATCAACAGCCCCGGTGGCTCGGTGACAGCCGGTATGGCCGTCTACGACACCATGCAGTACATCCCGAACGACGTGGTCACCATCGGTATGGGCCTCGCCGCTTCGATGGGCCAGTTCCTGCTGACCGGCGGCACCGCGGGCAAGCGCTTCGCGCTGCCGCACACCGACATCCTCATGCACCAGGGCTCCGCGGGCCTCGGCGGCACCGCCTCCGACATCAAGATCCAGGCCGAGCAGCTGCTCCGTACGAAGAAGCGCATGGCCGAGATCACCGCGCGCCACACCGGCCAGACGGAAGAGGCGATCATCCGCGACGGTGACCGCGACCGCTGGTTCACCGCCGAGGAGGCCAAGGCCTACGGCATCATCGACGAGATCATCTCCGCTGCTTCGGGTGTTCCGGGCGGCGGCGGTACCGGGGCCTGAGATCACCAGCCCCGACCAGCCGGCCCAGCCCACCGAACGCCACAGGATGGTGAACACCCACATGAACAACTACTCCGCGAGCGGCCTCTACACCGGCCCGCAGGTGGACAACCGTTACGTCGTCCCGCGCTTCGTGGAGCGCACCTCGCAGGGCGTGCGTGAGTACGACCCGTACGCGAAGCTCTTCGAGGAGCGCGTGATCTTCCTCGGGGTGCAGATCGACGACGCCTCCGCGAACGACGTCATGGCGCAGCTGCTCTGCCTGGAGTCGATGGACCCGGACCGCGACATCTCCATCTACATCAACAGCCCCGGCGGCTCGATGACGGCGCTCACCGCCATCTACGACACGATGCAGTTCGTGAAGCCGGACATCCAGACCGTGTGCATGGGCCAGGCCGCCTCCGCCGCCGCCGTACTGCTCGCCGCCGGCACCGCCGGCAAGCGACTGGCGCTGCCGAACGCGCGCGTGCTCATCCACCAGCCGTCCAGCCAGACCGGCCGGGAGCAGCTCTCCGACCTGGAGATCGCGGCCAACGAGATCCTGCGGATGCGCGCCCAGCTCGAAGAGATGCTGGCGAAGCACTCGACGACGCCGATCGAGAAGGTCCGCGACGACATCGAGCGCGACAAGATCCTGACCGCCGAGGACGCGCTCGCGTACGGACTGGTCGACCAGATCGTGTCGACCCGCAAGACCACGGCCGCTGCGGCCGCCTGAACACCCGGCGCCCTTGGCGCGGTCCCACGACCACGTGTGAACCGCGCCAAGGGGGGCCCGAACGGGGGCCCGGGCAAGGTACCGTCGGATATGAGGCACAGGAGCCGCTGAACCAGGCTGCTCCCAGGCGAAGGGGAAGCACCTCGTGGCACGCATCGGTGATGGCGGCGACTTGCTCAAGTGCTCGTTCTGCGGGAAGAGCCAGAAGCAGGTGAAGAAGCTCATCGCGGGTCCCGGTGTGTACATCTGCGACGAGTGCATCGACCTCTGCAACGAGATCATCGAGGAGGAGCTCGCGGAGACCTCCGAGGTGCGGTGGGAGGAACTGCCCAAGCCGCGCGAGATCTACGAGTTCCTTGAGGGGTACGTCGTCGGCCAGGAGCCCGCGAAGAAGGCTCTCTCCGTGGCGGTCTACAACCACTACAAGCGCGTTCAGGCCGGCGAGAACGGCGGGGTGTCGGGCCGCGAGGACGCGATCGAGCTCGCCAAGTCCAACATCCTCCTGCTGGGCCCGACCGGGTCGGGCAAGACCCTGCTCGCCCAGACGCTGGCGCGCATGCTGAACGTACCGTTCGCGATCGCCGACGCCACCGCGCTCACCGAGGCCGGTTATGTCGGTGAGGACGTCGAGAACATCCTGCTGAAGCTGATCCAGGCGGCCGACTACGACGTCAAGAAGGCCGAGACCGGGATCATCTACATCGACGAGATCGACAAGGTCGCCCGCAAGAGCGAGAACCCGTCGATCACCCGCGATGTCTCGGGCGAGGGCGTCCAGCAGGCCCTGCTGAAGATCCTGGAAGGCACCACCGCCTCCGTACCGCCCCAGGGCGGCCGGAAACACCCGCACCAGGAGTTCATCCAGATCGACACGACGAACGTGCTCTTCATCGTGGGCGGCGCCTTCGCCGGCCTGGAGAAGATCATCGAGTCGCGCGCGGGAGCGAAGGGCATCGGCTTCGGCGCGACGATCCGCTCGAAGCGCGAGATCGAGGCGAGCGACCAGTTCCAGGAGGTCATGCCGGAAGACCTGGTGAAGTTCGGGATGATCCCGGAGTTCATCGGCCGCCTCCCGGTCCTCACCTCCGTCCACAACCTGGACCGTGAGGCCCTTCTCCAGATCCTGGTCGAGCCGCGCAACGCGCTGGTGAAGCAGTACCAGCGGCTCTTCGAACTCGACGGTGTGGAGCTGGACTTCGACCGCCCCTCCCTGGAGGCCATCGCCGACCAGGCGATCCTGCGCGGTACGGGCGCACGCGGTCTGCGCGCCATCCTCGAAGAGGTACTTCAGTCGGTGATGTACGAGGTGCCGTCCCGCAAGGACGTCGCCCGGGTCGTCATCACGGCGGAGGTCGTCCGCGACAACGTGAACCCGACGCTGGTCCCGCGCGAGCCGCGCATCGTGAAGAGCGACGGCCGCCACGAGAAGTCCGCGTAACGGTCCGCTTACGCACGACAGAGGGGCGGGGGGGCCCGGGCACCACGGGGGGGCCCCCCCCGGGGGGGGGCCCGGCGGCCCCCCCGGCCCCCCCGCCCCTCTGTGTTGGGTCTGCCGCTCTAGAGCTTGACGCGGACGTCGTCGCGAAGCTTGGCGGCGATGGCGGCGGCTTCCTCAAGAGGCGTGCTCTTGCCGGCCATCGCGTTCGCGATCTCGATGTGCAGGGAGAAGCCCAGGGTGCTGCGGTCGCCCCAGATACAGAGGGGGAAGCTGATCTCCTTGGGTCCGGCGGCGGCGCCGGTGCCGGCCCCCTCGTTGTTGACCTTCAGCTCCTGGCACTTCATGACCGCGTTGTCCAGCCCCTCGGGCGTGAACTCCTGAGGAGTGCCGACGATCTCGCCCATGAAGTCCTTGTCCTCCATGGACTTCTTCTTCATATAGCCGAACATGCCGTCCACGACCTTCTCCGGGTCGTCGATCTCGCCATAGACCCCGCCGAAGTTCAGGGCCTTGCCGGCCAGCGGGTTGTCCTTGTCGCCGGCCTCGTAGTCGGCGCTGACGTCCTTGGGGTTCTTCACGCCCCAGCTCTCGGCGTCCTTGAGGTCGCTCTCGGTCATGCCGCTGTCGCTGCTGCTCTTGCCCTTCTTGTACTCGCCGTTGAGCACCGTGGCCGGCGTCGTCAGCTTGTGCGGGCCGTCGTCCGCGACGTCGGAGCCGCCGCCTCCCACCAGGAAGTAAGCGCCGCCCGCGATCACCGCGAGCGCCAGCACGGACGCGCCGACTATCAGGCCCGTCTTCTTCTTGGGGGCCTGGCCCGGCGGGGGCGGGTACTGGCCGCCGCCATAGGGGGGCTGCTGGCCGTACGGGGGCTGCTGGGGCGGCTGGCCGTACGGTCCTGCCTGCTGCGGGTAGCCGTACCCCTGCGGCGGCTGCGGGGGGACACCCTGCGGGGGCTGCTGCGGGTAACCGTAGCCGGGCTGAGGCGGCCCCTGCGGCGGCTGCTGACCGTAAGGGCCCGGCTGGCCGTACGGTCCTGGCTGCTGGGGCTGCCCGCTGTACGGGCCCGGCTGGTTGTAACTCATCTGCTGTCCCCTGTTAGTTGCTTATGCGTTTCGAACATCCTGACGGACGAGCCAGTGACCGGGGTCACCCGGGGCCGCACCGTTACCGAACTATCCCGTTTCAGTACGGGGCCGTGACACCTCTAAACTGTGCCCCGTGACCGAGAACACTCAGCAGCAGCCAGCCAGCAACCCCGAACTGCCGACCCAGTACGTTCCGGCCGAGGTAGAGGGGAAGCTGTACGAGCGCTGGGTAGACCGCGGTTACTTCGAGGCCGACGAGAAGAGCGAGAAGGCGCCGTTCACCGTCGTCATCCCGCCGCCGAACGTCACCGGCAGCCTGCACCTCGGGCACGCCTTCGAGCACACGCTCATCGACGCCGTCACGCGCCGTAAGCGCATGCAGGGTTACGAGACGCTGTGGCAGCCCGGCATGGACCACGCGGGCATCGCCACCCAGAACGTCGTCGAGCGCGAGCTGGGCAAGGAGGGCAAGTCCCGGCACGACCTGGGGCGCGAGGCGTTCGTCGAGCGCGTCTGGAAGTGGAAGGCCGAGTCCGGCGGGCAGATCTCCGGCCAGATGCGCCGGCTCGGGGACGGTGTCGCCTGGTCGCGTGAGCGCTTCACCATGGACGAGGGGCTGTCCAAGGCCGTCCAGACGATCTTCAAGCGGCTCTACGACGACGAGCTGATCTACCGCGCCGAGCGCATCATCAACTGGTGCCCGCGCTGTCTCACCGCGATCTCCGACATCGAGGTGGAGTACCAGGAAGACGACGGCGAGCTGGTCTCGCTGAAGTACGGCGAGGGGGAGGACTCCGTCGTCGTCGCGACCACCCGCGCCGAGACGATGCTCGGTGACACGGCCGTCGCCGTCCACCCCGACGACCCGCGGTACGCGCGTCTCGTCGGCAAGCGGATCAAGCTGCCGCTCACCGACCGTACGATCCCGGTCGTCGCGGACACCCATGTCGACCCGCAGTTCGGTACGGGCGCCGTCAAGGTGACGCCCGCGCACGACCCGAACGACTTCGAGATCGGCAGGCGGCACGATCTGCCGAACATCACGGTCATGGACGAGCGCGCCGTGATCACCGTCCCGGGTCCGTTCGAGGGGCTCGACCGGCTGGAGGCGCGCAGCGCCATCGTCGCCGCGCTGCGGGCCGAGGGCCGTATCGTCGCCGAGAAGCGCCCGTACACGCACTCCGTCGGACACTGCTCACGCTGCAAGACGACCATCGAGCCGCGCCTCTCGCTCCAGTGGTGGGTCAAGGTCGGGCCGCTGGCCAAGGCCGCCGGGGACGCCGTCCGCGACGGCGAGGTCGCGATCCACCCGAAGGAGATGGAGTCCCGCTACTTCGGCTGGGTCGACAACCTCCACGACTGGTGCATCTCCCGGCAGCTGTGGTGGGGCCACCGCATCCCCGTCTGGTACGGGCCGAACGGCGAGACCGTCTGTGTCGGTCCCGACGACGAGGCGCCGACCGGCGCGGGCTGGACGCAGGACACGGACGTCCTGGACACGTGGTTCTCGTCGGGGCTGTGGCCGTTCTCCACGCTGGGCTGGCCCGAACAGACCCCGAGCGTCGAGAAGTTCTATCCGAACTCGATCCTGGTCACCGGCTACGACATCCTCTTCTTCTGGGTCGCCCGGATGATGATGTTCGGTCTGTACGCGATGGACGGCACGCCGCCGTTCCACACCATCGTGCTGCACGGCATGGTCCGCGACGAGCACGGCAAGAAGATGTCGAAGACCTTCGGCAATGTCGTCAATCCGCTGGACTGGATGGACAAGTACGGGACGGACGCGGTCCGGTTCACCCTGGCCCGCGGTGCCAACCCGGGCGTCGACGTGCCGATCGGCGAGGACTGGGTGCAGGGCTCCCGGAACTTCGCCAACAAGGTCTGGAACGCCACGCGCTTCGCGATGATGAACGGCGCGACCGTCCAGGGCCCGCTGCCCGACGCGGCCGAGATGTCCGCCACCGACCGGTGGATCCTGTCGCGGCTGAACGCCGTGGTCGCGGAGGTCGACGCGTACTACGAGGACTACCAGTTCGCGAAGTTGTCGGACACGCTCTTCCACTTCGCCTGGGACGAGGTCTTCGACTGGTACGTGGAGCTGTCCAAGACCACCTTCATCGAGGGCGGCGAGGCGGCGAAGGTCTCCGGACGGGTCCTCGGCGAGGTCCTTGATGTCACGCTGCGTCTGCTGCACCCGATCATCCCCTTCGTCACCGAGACGCTCTGGACCACGCTCACCGGCAAGGAGTCGGTCGTCGTCGCCGACTGGCCGGCCGACAGCGGGTTCCGTGACGCGACGGCCGAGCGGGAGATCGAACACCTCCAGCTGGTGATCACCGAGGTCCGCCGGTTCCGCTCCGACCAGGGTCTCCAGCCCGGCCAGAAGGTCCCGGCGCGGCTGGATCTCACGGGTACGCCGCTGGCCGCGCACGAGGCGGCCATCCGGCAGCTGCTGCGCCTCCAGCCGGAGGGCGAGGGCTTCCACGCCACCGCGACGCTGCCGGTCGAGGGGGCGACGGTCGCGCTCGACCTGTCGGGCACGATCGACGTCGAGGCGGAGCGCAAGCGCCTGACGAAGGACCTCGGCGCGGCGGAGAAGGAGAAGGCGCAGGCGACGGCGAAGCTCGGCAACGAGGCTTTCCTCGCCAAGGCCCCCGACAATGTGGTCGAGAAGATCCGCGGCCGGCTCACCAAGGCCGAGGCGGACATCGAGCGGCTGACCGCGCAGCTGGCGGGCCTGCCCCAGGGCTGACCCGCCCCAGGCCGACCGCCTCACGAGCACCCGACAGCGGGGCCCCTGCCATCCGGCCGGGGCCCCGCTGCCGTACCGAGCCGGGGCGCGGGGCGACCGGTGTCGGTGGTGCTCCGTAGACTGGTCGCGTGAGCGAGCACCGTCCTTCCGACCAGCCCGGCGAGTACGACGAATTCGATGAGATCGTCGACGCCGCGACCGACCGAGACCCCGACCTAGCGGTGATCGAGGCCGGCAGCCGTACGCTGCGCGCCCAGGCCGGGCCCGCGCGGGACGACGGCGTCCCGGCACGCCCCGAGGACCCCGAGGTGGACAAGGCGCTGCGGGCCGTCGAGCAGGAGCTGGCGGGCCGCTGGGGCGAGACGAAACTCGACCCGTCGGTCGCCAGGATCAAGGGCCTGATGGATGTGCTGGGCGATCCCCAGCGCGCCTATCCGTCGATCCACATCACCGGCACCAACGGCAAGACCTCCACGGCCCGCATGATCGAGGCGCTGCTCGGCGCGTTCGATCTGCGTACCGGCCGGTATACGAGCCCGCATGTCCAGTCCATCACCGAACGGATCAGTCTGGACGGCGCCCCGATCTCCGCCGAGCGGTTCATCGAGACGTACGAGGACATCAAGCCGTACGTCGAGATGGTCGACGGCGCGCAGGAGTACCGGCTCTCCTTCTTCGAGGTGCTGACCGGCATGGCCTACGCCGCCTTCGCGGACGCGCCGGTGGACGTCGCCGTGGTCGAGGTCGGCATGGGCGGCACCTGGGACGCGACGAATGTCATCGACGCCTCCGTCGCCGTTGTCATGCCGATCGATCTGGACCACACGGACCGGCTCGGCTCCACACCCGGCGAGATCGCCGTGGAGAAGTCCGGGATCATCAAGCCGGGCGCGACGGTCATCCTGGCGCAGCAGCCGGTGGACGCCGCGCAGGTGATGCTGAAGAAGGCCGTCGACGCGGACGCGACGGTCGCCCGCGCGGGCATGGAGTTCGGTGTGGTCGCCCGCGAGATCGCGGTCGGCGGCCAGCTGCTGACCCTGCGCGGTCTCGGCGGTGAGTACGAGCAGATCTTCCTCCCGCTGTACGGCGCGCATCAGGCGCAGAACGCGTCGGTGGCGCTCGCCGCCGTCGAGGCGTTCTTCGGGATCGGCGCGCAGCATGCCCGCCGGCTCGACATGGACACGGTCCGCAAGGCGTTCGCCTCGGTCTTCTCGCCGGGCCGCCTTGAGGTCGTACGGCGCTCGCCGACGGTGGTGCTGGACGCGGCGCACAACCCGGCCGGGGCGCGTGCCGCGGCCGATGCCCTCACCGAGTCGTTCGGCTTCAGCCGGCTGATCGGTGTGGTGGGTTCCAGCGACGGCAAGGACGTCCGCGGGGTGCTGGAAGCCCTGGAGCCGATCTGTACGGAGATCGTCGTCACGCAGAACTCCAGTTTCCGCGCGCTGGGCGCCGACGAGCTGGCGGCTGTCGCCGTCGAGGTCTTCGGGGACGACCGGGTCCAGGTCGAGCCGCGCCTCGATGACGCGCTGGAGGCGGCGATCACGCTCGCCGAGGAGGAGTCCGAGTTCGCGGGCGCCGGGGTCCTGGTCACCGGCTCGGTGATCACGGTCGGCGAGGCCCGGCTGCTGCTGAGGAGGAGCTGAATCCCATGCGTACGCTCTGTGCGTCCACACTGATCGGTGAGTTCTTCGTGATCGGCTTCGCCGGTCTCGTCGCCATGAAGTCGGACGATCTGTCGGTGGGGACGGTATGGACGGTCTGCGGTATCGCGATGCTGCTGGCCGTGCTGCTCTGCGGGGTGATCACTCGTCCGGGCGGCATCCAGCTCGGCTGGGCGCTCCAGGTCGCGCTGGTCGCCAGCGGTTTCGTGGTGCCCGCGATGTTCGTCCTCGGCGTGATCTTCGCCGCCCTGTGGGGGGCCTCGGTCCACTTCGGGCGGCAGATCGACGAGGCGAAGGCGCGCTGGGCCGAACAGTCATCGGCAGAGGCTGACGCTGTGTGATCGACGGTGTGGTATGCCCTGTAGCCTCTGAGGGCCCGCATCCCGTATAGAAGGAGCCCGCACAGTGAGCCAGCGCACGCTTGTCCTGCTCAAGCCCGACGCCGTACGCCGCGGCCTGGTCGGTGAGATCGTCGGCCGTATCGAGCGCAAGGCCGGCTGGACCATCAGCGCCATGGAGCTGCGCACGCTCGACCAGGACACGCTGGAGCAGCACTACGGCGAGCACAAGGGGAAGCCCTTCTACGAGCCGCTGGTCGAGTTCATGGGCTCCGGCCCGGTCGTCGCTCTGGTCGTCGACGGCGAGCGGGTCATCGAGGGCGTCCGGGCGCTCGCCGGTCCGACTGACCCGATCGCCGCAACGCCGGGGTCCATCCGGGGGGACTTCGGGACCATCGTCCGGGAGAACCTGATCCACGCTTCGGACTCCGAGGAGTCCGCCATTCGGGAACTCAAAATCTTCTTCCCGGGACTTTCCTGACCGCGTGTCAGCCAAACGGAGCTGATGGCCTGGGGCGACCGAAGGAATTCGGTCGCCTTTGGGCATATCTAAGCCACTTTCGGGAACGCATCGGTCCGACACTTCGTCACCCTTACTGAGGTGGGCCACCGCGCCGCCGTCCTTGCGACGGCACTACGATGGAAACCTCCAAGCCACAGCACCCACCTCGCCATCCTGAAAAGCCATCAACGCTTGGGAAGGCCAGACGCATCCTCATGGGGAACAACATGTCGTTCATCGGCCGTGACATGGCTGTCGACCTCGGGACCGCCAACACGCTGGTGTACGTCAGAGGCCGGGGGATCGTACTCAACGAGCCGTCCGTCGTCGCCATCAACACCAACACAGGCGGTATTCTCGCGGTCGGCGCCGAGGCGAAGAAGATGATCGGCCGGACACCGGGCAACATCGTTGCCGTCCGGCCACTGAAGGACGGCGTTATCGCCGACTTCGAAATCACCGAGCGCATGCTGCGCTACTTCATCCTGAAGATCCACAAACGCCGCTATCTGGCGCGTCCGCGGGTCGTCGTCTGTGTGCCCTCCGGTATCACGGGCGTTGAGCGCCGCGCCGTCATCGAGGCGTCCACCCAGGCGGGTGCGCGCCAGGTGCACATCATCGAGGAGCCCATGGCCGCGGCCATCGGCTCCGGACTCCCCGTCCACGAGGCCACCGGCAACATGGTCGTGGACATCGGCGGCGGTACGACCGAGGTCGCCGTGATCTCGCTCGGCGGAATCGTCACGGCACAGTCCATCCGGGTCGCCGGTGACGAGTTGGACAACGCGATCATCCAGCACATCAAGAAGGAGTACTCACTCCTCCTCGGTGAGCGGACCGCCGAGAGCATCAAGATCACCATCGGTTCCGCGTACGACCTCGACAAGGACGAGCACACCGAGATCCGCGGCCGTGACCTGGTCTCCGGGCTGCCGAAGACCGTGGTCATCTCCGCCGCCGAGGTCCGCAAGGCCATCGAGGAGCCGGTCAACGCGATCGTCGACGCGGTGAAGACGACGCTCGACAAGTGCCCGCCCGAGCTGTCCGGCGATGTGATGGACCGTGGGATCGTTCTCACCGGCGGCGGCGCCCTGCTGCGCGGTCTCGACGAGCGGCTGCGCCGCGAGACCGGGATGCCGATCCATATCGCCGAGGACCCGCTGGACTCCGTGGCGCTCGGATCCGGCAAGTGTGTCGAGGAGTTCGAGGCGCTTCAGCAGGTGCTGGACGCGCAGCCCCGCCGATAACGGAAGAGTCCCCGTCCCCCTGGTCCTCCGGCCCGGGGGGACGCCCGGCAGGGGCCTCCTCCAACTCCCGCGCGGCGAATCGTTGATATAACCGCAGAATCATTCCTACGAGGAAGGCACGGCCGCCGCACGTGAGGGACACACGAGAGAGCCGTTTGCTCCTGGTGCTGCTGATCGCCATCGCGTTCGCACTGATCACGGTGGATATCCGCGGTGGCGAGGATTCCCCGGTCGACGGCGCGCGGCACGCCGCCGCGACGGTCTTCGGTCCGGTGGAGAACGGTGTCGCGTCCGCGGTCAATCCGGTGGGCAATGCCATAGGAGCGGTACGGGATTCCGGCGCGCGGCACAATCGCATCGCCGTGCTCCAGAAGGAGAACACCGAGCTGAAACAACGGCTCGGCAGTGACGACCGCAATCGCAGCCGGGTACGCGAACTGGACAAGATGCTCGCGAAGGCCGGCGCCGGTCAGTACGGAATCAAGGGCGCCGAGGTCATCGCCATAGGAGCGGCCCAGGGATTCTCCTGGACCATCACCATCGATATCGGCGCCAAGGACGGCATCACGCGCGATATGACCGTGCTCAATGGTGACGGACTCGTCGGGCGTGTCACGACCGTCGGCCCGAGCACCTCGACCGTATTGCTCGCCAATGACCCGGACTTCACCGTCGGCACCCGGATGGAGAGCAGCGACGAACTGGGCTTCGCCACCGGCCAGGGCGACCGCCCGCTCTCCGTCCAGCTCCTCAACGGCAAGGCCAAGATCAAGAAGGGCGACCGGCTGGTCACCTTCGGATCCAGCAAGGACAAGCCGTTCGTGCCCGGCGTCCCGGTCGGCGAGGTGATCCAGGTCGACCCGTCCGGCGGCGATCTGACCCGGACCCTGTACGTACGCCCCTTCGTCGGCTTCACCAAGCTCGACCTCGTCGGCGTGGTCGTGGAGGCTCCCCGGCAGGACCCGCGCGACACGGTCCTGCCGCCCAAGTCGAGGCCCACCCCGACGCCCACCGTCACCGTCACGGTCACCCCGTCGCCCAACGCCAACACCGAGGCGAACGGCGAGGCCGGCACCGGCAATCCGGACGCCAACGCCAATCCGGACCCGAACGCCAATCCGGATCCCAACGCCAACGGCCAAGCAGACGACCAGGAGTAGGGCTGATCCCCATGCGCTTCAACCGGATTCTGCTCTCGACCACGCTGGTCGTGGTCGCCCTCGTCATCCAGGTGTCCGTACTCGCCAGACTCCAGCTCCCCGGCGCCGTCCCCGATCTGATGCTCCTCGTCGTCCTCGCCCTGGCCTTCGTGTACGGCCATGTGGGCGGCGCGTTCATCGGCTTCGGCGCCGGACTGCTGGCCGATCTGGCGCCGCCCGCCGACCACGCCGCCGGCCGCTACGCCCTGGTGCTCTGCGTGATCGGCTATCTGGCCGGACTGGCACGCCCCGAGAAGGGCCAGATGCGCTCGGCGTTCGTGCCGATGGCCGCGGTCGTCGGCGCGGCGCTCGGTTCGACCCTGCTGTACGCGGCGGTCGGCGCGCTCGTCGGTGACACCTCCGCCCGCCATGTCGGTCTGGCCGGCCTGCTGTTCACCGCCGCGGTCTACGATCTGCTGCTCGCGCCGTTCACCGTTCCGCTGATCATGTTCCTGGCCAGACGCGCGGAGAACGATCCGCTCGCCGAGACCCAGAGCAGCGGCGGCGCCGATGTCGCGGCCGGCTGGACCACCACCGGCACCGGCCTGCGGATCGGCGACCAGCGTGGCGTACTGCGGATCAAGGCCGCCCGTAACCGCGCCGCGCGGGCCGGACGTATCAAGGGGGTCAAGCGACTGTGACTCCGCATCACCCGGCGGCCGGCACGCGGACGCCCGCGCGTACGGCCGGCCACGCACCGTCCGGCCGTACCGCCCGTAGCGTCCGTGGGGGATCGCAGTGAGCAATATTCCGGAGACCGGGCGGACACCGCGGGTCCAGATCCGGCTCGTCATCATTCAAGTCCTCGTCTTCTCGCTTCTCCTCACCCTCGGCGGCCGGCTCTGGTACCTCCAGGTCCGCAACGGCCAGGAGTACACGGACGAGGCCAAGAGCAACCACGTACAGCAGGTCGTCCAGCCGGCCGTCCGCGGCTCGATCCTCGACTCCCGAGGCGTCCCGCTCGCCGACAACGAGACCCGGCTCGTCGTCTCCACCAGCCGTACCGAGCTGATGAAGATGGACGACAAGGGCGTGGCCGTCCTGACCCGGCTCGCCGACGTCCTCGACATGAAGCCCAAGGACGTCATGGACAAGGTCAGGCTCTGCGACTCGAAGACGCCCAAGCCCTGCTGGAACGGTTCGCCCTATCAGCCGATCCCGGTCACCGACGAGGCCACCACTCAGCAGGCCCTCCAGATCCGGGAGCGCGCCGAGGACTTCCCCGGCGTCACCGCCGAGCCCACCGCCGTACGCCGCTACACCGCGCCGGGGCTCGCCAACACCGCTCAGGTGCTCGGCTATCTCTCTCCCGTCACCGACGAGGAGATCACCAAGGCCCAGCAGAGCGACTCGCCGTATCTCCGCTCCGACCAGGTCGGCCGTTCCGGCCTGGAGCGCACCTACGACAAGCAGCTGCGCGGCAAGGCGGGAGTCACCCGGTACGAGGTCGACAACCTCGGCCGGGTCATCGGCCAGGCGCGCAACGACGAGGCCGTGCCCGGCGCCAATGTCGTCACCTCGATAGACGCGCGCGTGCAGGCCGTCACCGAGTACGAGCTGAACGAGGCGATGAAGGCCGCCCGCAAGGAGATGGACCGCAACACCGGCCAGCACTACAAGGCGGACTCCGGCGCCGCGGTGGTCATGGAGGCGAAGACCGGCCGGGTCGTCGCGATGGCCTCCCTGCCGACGTACGACCCCAACGCCTGGGTCGGCGGTATCTCCGCCAAGGAGTACGCGAGGCTCACCGGCAAGAAGTCCAACTTCCCGCTGCTGAACCGGGCCATCCAGGGCCAGGCCGCACCCGGCTCGATCTTCAAGGTCGTCTCGTCGACCGCCGCGGTCAACGCCGGATACAAGTTCAACGGCAACTACCCCTGCCCCAGTTCGTACAGCGTCGGCGGTCAGGTCTTCCAGAACTTCGAGTCCAGGGGCTACGGCAGCATCACCCTCGGCAAGGCCCTCGAAGTCTCCTGCGACACCGTCTTCTACGGCATCGCGCACAAGGAGTGGCAGAAAGACGGCGGCATGAAGCCGAAGCACCCCAACGACTGGTTCTACAAGACCGCGCACCAGTTCGGCCTCGGCAAGGAGACCGGTATCGACCTCCCCAACGAGGTCACCGGACGCATCCCGGACCGCCAGTGGAAGCAGAGCTTCTGGGAGGCCAACAAGGTCAGCTGGTGCAAGCAGGGCAAGAAGGGCGGCACCTACGTCGAGAAGATCGCCTACGAGGGGTGTCTCGAAGGCAACCGGATGCGCGCCGGTGACTCCGTCAACTACTCGATCGGCCAGGGCGACACCCTCGTCACCCCGATCCAGATGGCCACGATCTACTCGGCCATCGCCAACGGCGGCACCCTCTACAACCCCACGGTCGGCAAGGCGATCATCAGCGCCGACGGCAAGCGGGTCGAGGAGATCGCGCCCAAGTCCCACGGCAAGCTGCCGACGCGGGGGCAGACGCTGGAGCAGATCAACAAGGCCCTCGCGGCGGTCACGACCACCGGCTCCGCCGCCTGGCGATTCGGCGGCTGGCCGCAGGACAAGATCCCGATGCACGCCAAGACGGGTACGGCGGAGGTCTACGGCAAGCAGACGACCTCGTGGTTCGCCTCGTACACCGAGGACTACACGATCGTCATGACGATCTCGCAGGGTGGTACCGGCTCCGGAGCCTCGGGGCCCGCCGTGCGAAAGATCTACGAGGCGATGTACGGGCTGAACGCCAAGGGCGACCAGGACGTCAGCAAGGCGCTGATGCCCGAGCCGCGCAAGGAACTGCCGGAGATCCAGCCGGACGGTTCGATCGACGCGCCGAAGATCAGGCCGTACGAGCCGGTGAAGGAAACCCCGGACGAGCAGCTGCTGGCGGGTCCGCTCGACACCGACACCGACACCGACACGGACACCGACGTGCCCATTGGGAGGGACTGAGCGATGGCCGGCACAAGTGGCTTCTCGGTCTCCGGATACGGTCCGGAGCGGGGGACCTGGGCCAGGCTCGTGGCCCGCGACTCGATGGCGCGCAGACTCGACTGGCCGCTGCTGTTCTCGGCGCTGGCCCTGTCGCTGATCGGCTCGCTGCTGGTCTGGTCGGCGACCCGTAACCGCACCCAGCTGAACCAGGGCGATCCGTACTACTTCCTCGTACGCCATCTGCTCAACACCGGCATCGGGCTCGCCCTGATGATCGGCACGATCTGGGTCGGGCACCGCCTCATGCGCGGGGCGGTCCCCGCGCTGTACGGGCTCTCCGTGGTCCTGGTCCTGCTGGTCCTCACCCCGCTCGGCGCGACCATCAACGGCGCCCACGCCTGGATCGTGATCGGCGGCGGCTTCACCCTCCAGCCCTCCGAGTTCGTGAAGGTCACGATCATCCTGGCCATGGCGGTGATGCTGGCGGCCCGGGTCGACGCCGGGGACCAGATCCATCCGGACCATCGCACGGTCGCGAAATCCCTCGGCCTCGCGGTCATCCCGATGGTCATCGTCATGCTGATGCCGGACCTCGGCTCCGTGATGGTCATGGTCGTCATCGTGCTCGGCGTACTGCTCGCCTCCGGCGCCTCCAACCGCTGGATCATCGGCCTGGTCGGGGCGGGAGCGGCGGGCGCCGTCGCGGTCGCGGCGCTCGGCGTCCTCGACGAGTACCAGATCAACCGCTTCGCGGCCTTCGCCAACCCGGAGCTGGACCCGGCGGGGGTCGGCTACAACACCAACCAGGCGCGGATCGCCATCGGCTCCGGCGGACTCACCGGCACCGGGCTCTTCCACGGCTCCCAGACCACCGGCCAGTTCGTGCCCGAGCAGCAGACCGACTTCGTCTTCACGGTCGCGGGTGAGGAACTGGGCTTCGTCGGCGCGGGGCTCATCCTGCTGCTGCTCGGCGTGGTCCTGTGGCGCGCCTGCCGGATCGCCCGGGAGACGACCGAGCTGTACGGCACGATCGTCGCCGCGGGGATCATCGCCTGGTTCGCGTTCCAGTCCTTCGAGAACATCGGGATGACGCTCGGGATCATGCCGGTGGCGGGGCTGCCGCTGCCGTTCGTCTCGTACGGCGGCACCGCCATGTTCGCGGCGTGGATCGCCGTCGGACTGCTCCAGTCGATCCGGGTGCAACGGCCGATGTCGGCCTGAGCGACGCCTGAGCGACGCCCGGGCACGCCCCGGACAGGTCCCAGGGGCTGCCCAAGGGCCGCCCCTGGGACTAAATTCGGTACATGGCGGACACAAAGCGAGAGATCGAGCGCAAATACGAACTTCCCGCGCCCTCCGACGCCGACGAACCCTCCGGACTGCCGGACCTCACCGGGGTGAAGGGGGTCGCGTCCGTTCACGCCCGGGGTGTCGTGGAACTGGACGCCGTCTACTACGACACCGCGGATCTGCGGCTCACCGCGGACCATGTCACGCTGCGGCGCCGCACGGGCGGCACCGACGAAGGCTGGCATCTGAAGTTCCCGGTCTCCGCCGGTATCCGCGACGAGATCCGGGCGCCGCTCGCCGACACCCTTCCTGACGAACTCGCCGCGCTGGTCCGCTCCCGCGTACGGAGCGCCGGGCTGAGCCCCCTCGTACGGCTGACGACCTCGCGCGATGTCCTTCAGCTGCTCGACGCGAAGGGCATGCTGCTCGCCGAGGCGAGCGTCGACGCCGTACGCGCGCGACGTCTCATCGGGGACACCGGCACCGGCACCGGCGGCGAGGGCGCCGGGACGGCCTCCTGGACCGAGGTCGAGGTGGAACTGGGCGACGACGCCGAACCCGCGATCCTCGACGCGGTGGAGAAGAAGCTCCGCAAGGCGGGTCTGCGTCCGGCGTCCGCCGCGTCGAAGCTCGGCAGGGCACTGGCCGAGACGGCGCCCGACGAGCCGGGCGGGGCCGGGACCACGGCGGCCAAGGGCGGGCCGCGCAGCGCCGGGGACCACATCCTGGCCTATCTGCGCGACCAGGCCGACGCGATCGTCGCCCAGGACCCCGCCGTACGCCGCGACCTGCCTGACTCCGTGCACCAGCTGCGGGTCGCCACCCGCCGTATGCGCTCCGCCTTCCGTACGTACCGCAAGATCCTCGACCGGTCCGTCACCGACCCGGTCGCCGAAGAGCTCAAGTGGGTCGCGGCGGAGCTCGGTGTCGACCGCGACCATGAAGTCCTCGACGAGCGGCTGGGCTCCCGGATCGACGCGCTGCCCGTGACGCTGCTCCTCGGGCCGGTGCGCGGCCGGCTCCAGTCCTGGGACGCCGCCCAGCGGGCCGGGTCCCGGAGCAGGACCGTCGCCGTACTCGACAGCGAGCGGTATCTGACCCTGCTGGACACGCTCGACGGACTGCTCACCGCGCCGCCGCTGCGGCCGGACGCGGCGCAGCCCGCCACGAAGGCGCTGCCCAGGGCGATCCTCAAGAACTACGAGCGGCTGGCCGGCCGGGTCGGCCACGCGCTGGCGCTCGCGCCGGGCGAGGAACGCGACCTGGCGATGCACAACGCCCGCAAGGCCGCCAAACGGGCCCGCTACGCCGCCGAGGCGGCCCGTCCCGCCCTGGGCAGGCCGGCCAAGCGCTTCGCCGGCCGCATGAAGGACCTCCAGACCGCGCTCGGCGACCACCAGGACAGCGTGGTGGCCCGCGAAGCCCTCCGCGAACTCGCGGTCCAGGCCCACACGGCGGGCGAGTCCGCCTTCACCTGGGGCCTGCTATACGGCCAGGAGGAGGCCCAGGGCGAGCGCCGTGAGCGGGAGCTGCCGGAGCTGTGGGAGAAGGCGTCCGACCCCCGACTGCGGGCGGATCTGACCGGGTGACCACCGGGGTAGGCTGAATGGTCACCCCTGTCAGTCCACGAAAGATCGCCGTGATGTCTGCCGAATCGGTCTTCCCGCAGCTCGAAGCCCTGCTCCCGCATGTGCAGAAGCCGATCCAGTACGTCGGTGGTGAACTCAACTCCACGGTCAAGCCGTGGGACTCCACCGATGTCCGCTGGGCACTGATGTACCCGGACGCCTATGAGGTCGGGCTGCCCAACCAGGGCGTCATGATCCTCTACGAGGTACTGAACGAGCGCGAGGGCGTGCTCGCCGAGCGTACGTACAGCGTCTGGCCGGATCTCGAAGAGCTGATGCGCGAGCACCGGGTCCCGCAGTTCACGGTGGACAGCCACCGGCCGGTCGGCGCCTTCGACGTCTTCGGGCTGAGCTTCTCCACCGAGCTGGGCTACACCAACATGCTCACCGCCCTGGACCTCGCGGGCATCCCGCTCGCGGCCCGTGACCGTACCGTCGACCACCCCATCGTGCTGGCCGGCGGCCATGCCGCCTTCAACCCCGAGCCGATCGCGGAGTTCATCGACTGCGCGGTCATCGGCGACGGCGAGCAGGCCGTGCTGGAGATCACCGAGATCATCCGGGCCTGGAAGGCGGAGGGCCGCCCCGGCGGGCGCGAGGAGGTCCTTTTCCGGCTCGCGAAGACCGGCGGCGTGTACGTCCCCGGCTTCTACGACGTCGAGTACCTTCCGGACGGCCGTATCGCCCGTGTCGTACCGAACAAGTCCGGTGTCCCGTGGCGGGTGTCCAAGCACACCGTGATGGACCTCGACGAGTGGCCGTACCCGAAGCAGCCGCTCGTGCCGCTCGCCGAGACCGTGCACGAGCGGATGTCCGTGGAGATCTTCCGCGGCTGCACGCGCGGCTGCCGGTTCTGCCAGGCGGGCATGATCACCCGCCCGGTGCGCGAGCGCAGCATCACCGGAATCGGCGAGATGGTCGAGAAGGGGCTGAAGGCGACCGGCTTCGAGGAGGTCGGGCTGCTCTCGCTCTCCTCCGCCGACCACAGCGAGATCGGCGACATCGCCAAGGGGCTCGCGGACCGCTACGAGGAGGACAAGGTCGGCCTGTCCCTCCCGTCCACCCGCGTCGACGCGTTCAATGTCGATCTGGCCAACGAGCTGACCAGGAACGGCCGCAGGTCCGGGCTGACCTTCGCGCCCGAGGGCGGCTCCGAGCGGCTGCGCAAGGTCATCAACAAGATGGTCTCGGAGGAGGACCTGATCCGTACGGTCTCCACCGCGTACGGCAACGGCTGGCGGCAGGTGAAGCTGTACTTCATGTGCGGTCTGCCCACCGAGACCGACGAGGACGTCCTCCAGATCGGCGACATGGCGGTCAGGGTCATCGCCGAGGGCCGCAAGGTGTCCGGCCAGAACGACATCCGCTGCACGGTCTCGATCGGCGGGTTCGTACCCAAGCCGCACACCCCGTTCCAGTGGGCGCCGCAGCTCAGCGCCGAGGAGACCGACGCCCGTCTGGAGAAGCTCCGCGACAAGATCCGGGGCGACAAGAAGTACGGCCGCTCCATCGGTTTCCGCTACCACGACGGCAAGCCCGGCATCGTCGAGGGCCTGCTCTCGCGCGGCGACCGGCGCGTCGGCGCGGTCATCCGCGCGGTGTACGAGGACGGCGGCCGGTTCGACGGCTGGCGTGAGCACTTCTCGTACGACCGCTGGATGGCCTGCGCGGACAAGGCGCTGCCGGAGCTCGGCGTGGACGTCGCCTGGTACACGACGCGCGAGCGTACGTACGAGGAGGTCCTGCCCTGGGACCACCTGGACTCCGGTCTCGACAAGGACTGGCTCTGGGAGGACTGGCAGGACGCGCTCGATGAGACCGAGGTCGAGGACTGCCGCTGGACGCCGTGCTTCGACTGCGGTGTCTGCCCGCAGATGGATACCGAGATCCAGATCGGCCCCACGGGCAAGAAGCTGCTGCCGCTCACCGTCGTCAAGTAGCGGCGAGCGCGACGTAGCGCCGGAGGGCGCGCCCGGCGGCGGTTCTTCCGTGGCCGGGCCGCGCCGCGCGCCTGCACAATGGGCTGATGCCGCAGCTCATCGCTCCTGACATCCGGATCCATGCCTCCTTCCTGGACGCCATGAAGGAGTTCGTCGCGGAGGGCGCGGACGAGCGCTCGTTACTCCTGCACGAGATGGAGGAGTTCGGCGGGACCTGGCACCGGCCCGAGGTCTTCGCCGCGTATGTGGCGCGGCTCAACGCCGAGCCGCTGGAGGAGACCCCGCGGATCGAGGGGTGGGTGCCCAACACCACACTCTGGTACGTCGAGGGCGAAACCTTTCTGGGACGTCTCGCCATCCGCCACCGGCTCAACCCGTTCCTGCGCGAGCTGGGCGGCCATATCGGCTATGCCGTACGTCCCACCGCGCGGCGGCAGGGCCACGCGACCGCCATGCTCGCCGCGTCCCTGCCCGTCGCCCGTGCCATCGGCCTCGCATCCGTCCTGGTCACCTGCGACACCACCAATGTTCCGTCGCGGAAGGTGATCGAGGCGGCCGGTGGGGTACTGGAGGACCAGCGCGGCGGAAAGCTCCGCTACTGGATCCGGACGGGCGCCTGAGGCGCCCCGGCCCCGGCCCCGGGCGGGCGCCGGTGGGCGGGACCCCGTCCATCCGAGGGCGGGGAACCGTGGGAGGGCCGTACGCGTACTCTGGGTAGTACAACGATTGTCCCCGGCGCGTACCCCGCACCCGAGATCTCCCCGCGAAAGCGGGGCTGAGCCGGGACCCGGGGCCAGCCCCACGTCCGAGGGCGGCGCGTCACCGCGTACCGCCCGCACCGAGGAGAAGAACCACTGGGCAAGCGACAGCCCGAAGGCCCGCCACCCGCACCGGCGGTGCAGCGCGTTCGACTGCGCTACACCAAGCGCGGCCGCCTCCGGTTCACCAGCCACCGTGACTTCCAGCGCGCCTTCGAGCGGGCGCTGCGCCGCGCCGAGGTGCCCATGGCGTACTCGGCGGGGTTCACTCCGCATCCGAAGGTGTCGTACGCCAATGCCGCACCCACCGGCACGGGCAGTGAGGCCGAGTTCCTGGAGATCGCCCTGGTGGAGGTGTGCGACCCGGACAAGCTGCGTGAGCTGCTCGACGAGTCGCTGCCGGCCGGCCTGGACATCATCGACGCTGTCGAGGCACGTACATCGGGGCTCGCCGACCGGCTGACCGCTTCCGTATGGGAGCTGCGGCTGGACGGCGTGCGACCGGAGGAGGCCGGGCACGCCGTGTCCGCCTTCCTCGCCGCCGAATCTGTCGAGGTGGAGCGCCGTACGAAGAACGGACTGCGCACCTTCGACGCGCGGGCCGCCGTGGCCGCGCTGGAGGTGGCCCGTCCACAGCCTGATAGGCCGGGGGACGGGCCCTGTGCGATACTGCGGCTGGTTGTTCGGCACGTGACACCTGCCGTGCGACCCGACGACGTCCTGTCCGGTCTCCGAGCTGTGGCCGACCTGGCGCCGCCGGTCCCCGCAGCGGTGACCAGGCTGGCGCAGGGGCTCTTCGACGAGGAGTCCGGAACGGTGACCGATCCGCTCGCGCCCGACCGCGAGGCAGCCCGGCCCGCCCCACCCAAGGCCGCCGGACCCGCCGCCGCGAAGGCGCCGGAAGGTGCGGGTACCGCGTAGGGCGGTCGTTGTAGCGCAGCCCTGGGACTCGGGAGCCACCTGGGTCGGGCGGCGCACTGACCAGAAGACTTTCGCCAGGCCGTACGTACATCGCGTAGGGAACCGGCGAGCCAGACATAACAGCTCCCGTGCGGCGCCCGCGCCCCGGACGGCGGCATTCGCGCACCGCGCGAGCCGCGGCCGGACCGGAATCAGGCGTGGCGCCCGGGAGCGTGACGGGAGAACCCCCCGCATGCTTGAGCCCACTGAACCCGGTACCCCCGGGGACACCGACAACGAAGAGAACAACTCACCAAGCGATACGCTGCCGCCGCGCCGCAGGCGCCGCGCCGCGTCCCGCCCGGCGGGCCCGCCCGCCGCTGCCGCGGGGGCCGAGGGCGCCACGGGCGTCACTCGGACCGTGACGGAGACTGTCGCGCGGGCCGTACCGGCCGCCGAGGCCGCGGGGGCGGCAGCGAGCGACGGGACAGGCGTGACGGAGGAGCCGGTGGCCGCCGCGCCGCGTGCGCGCCGTCGTGCGACCCGTAAGACCGCAGCTCCCGCTCCTGAGGTGACGGTCGAGCCGGTCGAGGCCGCTGTGGCGCCTGAAGCCGTGGAGCCTGCTGTGGCGGAGGAGGAGCCGGTGGCCGCCGCGCCGCGTGCGCGCCGTCGTGCGACTCGTAAGACCGCAGCTCCCGCTCCTGAGGTGACGGTCGAGCCGGTCGAGGCCGCTGTGGCACCCGAGGCCGTGGAGCCCGCTGTGGCGGAGGAGGAGCCGGTGGCCGCCGCGCCGCGTGCGCGCCGCCGTGCCACCCGTAAGACCGCCGCTCCCGAGCCCGTCGCCGTCGAGGCCGCCGCCCCCGAGGCTCCTGAGGCCGTCAAGGCCCCCGAGGAGAGCCCCGCCGAGGAGACCGCGCCGGCCGGCCGTACGCGCCGCCGCGCCACCCGCAAGGCCACCGCGCCCGCCGGTGCGCCCGCGCCCGAAGCGGACGTGAGCGCCAACGGCAACGGCAACGGAGCCTCGGCGGGCGAGAGCCTGCCGCAGGCCACCGTCGCGCAGATCACCGCCGACGAGACCGAGGTCGAGGCCGCCGAGCAGGCCGCCACCCGCGGCCGTACGCGCCGCCGCGCCGCCGCGCCGGAGACCGGCGTCGAGGAGAAGCCCGCGCCCAAGGCCGCGCAGAGCGAGACCGAGGCGCCCGAGCGCTCGCGTCGCCGCGCCACCCGGCCCGCCGTGGCCGTCTTCCGCGCGCCCGTCTTCACCGAGCCGATGTTCCAGACCCCGGAGACGGCCGCCGCCATGGCCGCCGCCGTCCCGCCGGTGGACGACGCAGAAGACCTCGACGAGACCGAGGAAGAGACACAGGCCGCGGCGGTGCCCGAGCCCGTCGCCGCTCCCGAGCCCTCGGGCCGTCGCCGGCGCCGCCGTCGCGGCGAGCCCGCCGAGCCCGTGGAGGCCCCTCGGGCCGCCACGGAGGCGCCGCGGGAGCACGCAGAGGAGACCGCGGCCGAGCCCGACACGGAGCAGTCCGCCGAGGGTGACGACTCGGACGAGTACGAGGACCGTCCGTCGCGTCGTCGCCGCCGGGGCGGCCGTCGCCGTCGCCGCGGCGAGTCCGCGGACGCCGAGGACACCACGGACGAGCAGGACGAGTCCGGGGCCCATGCCGAGGACGAGGACACCGGCAAGGACGGCGAGCGGGCCGAGCGGGCCGAACACGACGAGGACGACGAGGACCACGAAGAGTCCGAGGCCCCCTCGGGCGGCGGCTCCTCCAGCAGCCGGCGCCGCCGTCGCAGGCGCCGTCGCAGTGGTGACGGCGGTTCCGAGGCGGAGTCCGGCGGGGACGACCCGGAGCGTACGGTCGTCAAGGTCCGCGAGCCGCGCAAGAAGGAAGAGCGCGAGCTGGGCACCGGCTCCGACGAGGTGCAGTCCATCAAGGGCTCGACCCGTCTGGAGGCCAAGAAGCAGCGCCGCCGCGAGGGCCGCGAGCAGGGCCGCCGCCGGGTGCCGATCATCACCGAGGCGGAGTTCCTGGCGCGCCGTGAGGCCGTCGAGCGCGTGATGGTCGTCCGCCAGAACGGTGAGCGCACCCAGATCGGCGTCCTTGAGGACAACGTGCTCGTCGAGCACTACGTCAACAAGGAGCAGGCCACCAGCTACGTCGGCAATGTGTATCTGGGCAAGGTCCAGAACGTACTGCCGTCGATGGAGGCCGCGTTCGTCGACATCGGCAAGGGACGCAACGCCGTCCTGTACGCCGGTGAGGTCAACTTCGAGGCGCTGGGCATGGCCAACGGCCCGCGCCGGATCGAGACCGCGCTCAAGTCCGGCCAGTCGGTGCTCGTACAGGTCACGAAGGACCCGATCGGCCACAAGGGCGCGCGTCTGACCAGCCAGGTGTCGCTGCCCGGCCGCTATCTGGTCTATGTGCCCGAGGGCTCGATGACCGGCATCAGCCGCAAGCTGCCCGACACCGAGCGGTCCCGGCTGAAGACCATCCTGAAGAAGATCGTCCCCGAGGACGCGGGCGTCATCGTCCGTACGGCCGCCGAGGGCGCCAGCGAGGACGAGCTGCGCCGCGATGTCGAGCGGCTCCAGTCGCAGTGGGAGGACATCAAGAAGAAGTCGAAGAGCGGCAACGCCCCGACGCTTCTCTACGGTGAGCCCGACATGACCGTCCGGGTCGTCCGCGACATCTTCAACGAGGACTTCTCGAAGGTCATCGTCAGCGGTGACGACGCGTGGCAGACCATCCACGGCTATGTCGCGCATGTCGCGCCCGACCTCTCCGACCGGCTGTCGCGCTGGACGAGCGAGGTCGACGTCTTCGCGACGTACCGCATCGACGAGCAGCTGATGAAGGCGCTGGACCGCAAGGTCTGGCTGCCCAGCGGTGGTTCGCTGGTGATCGACAAGACCGAGGCCATGATCGTGGTCGACGTCAACACCGGGAAGTTCACGGGGCAGGGCGGCAACCTCGAAGAGACCGTCACCAGGAACAACCTGGAGGCGGCCGAGGAGATCGTGCGCCAGCTGCGGCTGCGCGACCTGGGCGGCATCGTCGTCATCGACTTCATCGACATGGTGCTCGAATCCAACCGGGACCTGGTGCTGCGGCGGCTGCTGGAGTGCCTGGGCCGGGACCGTACGAAGCACCAGGTCGCCGAGGTCACCTCGCTGGGTCTGGTGCAGATGACCCGTAAGCGGGTCGGCCAGGGCCTGCTGGAGTCCTTCTCCGAGACCTGTGTCCACTGCAACGGTCGCGGTGTGATCGTGCACATGGAGCAGCCCACGGCGGCCGGTGGCGGTGGCAACGGCAAGCGCTCGAAGAAGCGCGGTCGCGGCGGCGCGGCCGGTACGGAGCACGAGCACGAGCACATCGAGATCGCGGCGGAGGCCGAGACCGAGGCCGAGGTGGCGGCGGAGGTGGCGGCCCCGGTCGCACTCGCCGAGCCGCTGTCCGACACGTTCGCGCCGGACGAGGAGCTGTTCAGCAGCGTGGCGGAGGCGGAGGCGTCCGTACGCGGCCGTTCGCGCCGCCGGGCGTCCCGCAAGGCGTCCGCCCCGGCGGGGTCGCCGAGGACCGCGGAGCCGGAGCAGGCGCCGGCGCAGGCGGCCAGGACCGAGGCCCCGGCCGCCGAGACGCGTGTCGAGGCGCCGGTGGAGACGTCGGCACCGGACGTGACGCCGGACGTGGCTCCGGCCGCCGGGCCTCAGGCGCCCGCCGAGGAGGCGGCCCCCAAGGGGCGTACGCGCCGCCGGGCCACGCGCAAGGCGACGGCCCCGGCCGGTTCGCCGAAGGCCGCCGACGCGGAGACCGCCGCCGAGGTGGTCCTGCCGGTGTCCGCCGAGCCCGAGCCAGTGGTGGCCGAGCCGGCCGTCGCCGAGTCGGCCCCGGCCGAGGCGCCCGCCGCCGAAGAGGCGCCGGTCGCGGCTCCGCCCAGGGCGCGCCGCAGGGCGACCCGTAAGGTCACCGCTCCGGCCGGTTCGCCCTCGGGCGCGGAGGACACGGCGATCGTCGTCGTGGAGACGGCCAGGGCAGAGGAGCCGGCCCCGGCCGACGAGCCCGCGAAGGCCGAGGAACCCGCGAAGGCCGAGGAACCGGCCACCGAGGAGCCCGCGGCCCCGGCCAAGAAGGCGGCCCGCAAGACCGCCAAGAAGGCCACGACGGCCAAGAAGACGGCCGCCAAGAAGACGACGACGGCCAAGAAGACCGCGGCGAAGAAGACGACGGCCAAGAAGACGGCCAAGTCGACGACGAAGAAGACCGCGGCGGCCGAGCGTATGACGCCCTCCGGCGTCACCGCCTCCACGGAGGACTGACGCCATCGTCCCCGGTCGCCGTACGGGCCACGCGTGAGCCCGTACGGCGCCGGGGGCGCGGGGAGCTGGTTTGACCCCCTGTACAGGGGCCCCGTACTCTAAACCTTCGGTGTGTTCCTAAGCGCGCCCACCTCTGAGCACCCACCTCCCGGATTCCCGGGGGAGGCCGCTCGTCCTGTCAGGAATCGCCACGGGCCCCGGTCCGTGCGAGCGGCTGGCATCAGAGGTTCCGTTCCGAGCGAGAGTGAGATCCGCGTGTACGCCATCGTGCGCAGCGGTGGTCGCCAGCACAAGGTTGCTGTCGGCGACATCGTTGAGGTTGACAAGATTCCCACTGCCAAGGTTGGCGACACGGTCGAGCTCTCGACCCTGCTCGTGGTCGACGGCGAGGCCGTCACCAGCGACCCGTGGGTGCTGGACGGCATCAAGGTCACGGCCGAGATCGTGGACCACCACAAGGGTGCGAAGATCGACATCCTTCGCTACAAGAACAAGACCGGCTACCGCCGTCGCCAGGGTCACCGTCAGCAGTACACGGCGATCAAGGTCACCGGTATCCCCGCGGCTGCGAAGTAAGGGACTGAGGAGACATGGCACACAAGAAGGGCGCATCGTCCACTCGGAACGGGCGCGATTCCAATGCTCAGCGGCTCGGCGTGAAGCGCTTCGGCGGTCAGGTCGTCAGCGCCGGTGAGATCCTGGTCCGCCAGCGCGGCACGCACTTCCACCCGGGCTCCGGCGTCGGCCGTGGCGGCGACGACACGCTGTTCGCGCTGAACGCGGGCGCGGTGGAGTTCGGCACGAGCCGCGGCCGCAAGGTCGTGAACATCGTTCCGGTCGCCTGAGCACTGAGCATCAGGCGCCTGTAGCACGGTTCTTCGCGAGGGCGGACCTCACTTCCCGGTGACGGGAAGCGGGTCCGCCCTTCGTGTGTTGGACGTATGACATTTCCGTATGTACTGGAGGCAATCCCCATGACCACCTTCGTGGACCGCGTCGAGCTGCATGTCGCCGCGGGTAACGGAGGCCACGGCTGCGCCTCCGTACACCGTGAGAAGTTCAAGCCGCTCGGCGGACCCGACGGCGGCAACGGCGGCCGTGGCGGCGATGTCATCCTCGTCGTCGACCAGTCGGTGACGACGCTGCTCGACTACCACCACTCCCCGCACCGCAAGGCCACCAACGGCAAGCCGGGCGAGGGCGGCAACCGCTCCGGCAAGGATGGCCAGGACCTGGTCCTGCCGGTGCCCGACGGTACGGTCGTCCTCGACCGCGGCGGCAATGTCCTGGCCGACCTGGTCGGGGAGGGCACCACTTACGTCGCCGCCGAGGGCGGCCGCGGCGGTCTCGGCAACGCGGCGCTCGCGTCGGCCCGCCGCAAGGCCCCCGGCTTCGCGCTGCTCGGCGAGCCGGGCCGCAGCGGCGATGTGGTGCTGGAGCTGAAGACGGTCGCCGATGTGGCGCTCGTCGGCTACCCGAGCGCCGGCAAGTCCTCGCTGATCTCCGTGCTCTCCGCGGCCAAGCCCAAGATCGCGGACTACCCGTTCACCACGCTCGTCCCCAACCTGGGTGTGGTGACGGCGGGTTCCACCGTCTACACCATCGCGGACGTCCCCGGTCTGATCCCGGGCGCCAGCCAGGGCCGCGGTCTGGGCCTTGAGTTCCTGCGCCATGTCGAGCGCTGCTCCGTGCTCGTGCATGTGCTGGACACGGCCACGCTGGAGTCCGACCGCGACCCGGTGACCGACCTCGATGTGATCGAGGAGGAGCTGACGCAGTACGGCGGTCTCGACAACCGGCCGCGGATCGTCGTCCTCAACAAGATCGACATCCCGGACGGCAAGGATCTCGCCGAGATGATCCGTCCTGATCTGGAGAAGCGCGGCTACCGCGTCTTCGAGGCCTCGGCCGTCGCCCATATGGGCCTCAAGGAACTGTCCTTCGCGCTCGCCGAGATCATCGCCAAGTCCCGCGCCGACAGGCCCAAGGAGGAGGCGACCCGGATCGTCATCCGCCCCAAGGCCGTCGACGACGCGGGCTTCACCGTCTCCCTGGAGGACGACGGGCTCTACCGGGTGCGCGGCGAGAAGCCCGAACGCTGGGTCCGCCAGACCGACTTCAGCAACGACGAGGCCGTCGGCTATCTCGCGGACCGGCTCAGCCGGCTCGGGGTCGAGGAGCAGCTGATGAAGGCCGGCGCGCGGTCGGGCGACGGAGTGGCCATCGGACCCGAGGACGACGCGGTCGTCTTCGACTGGGAGCCGACGATGATGGCGGGCGCGGAGATGCTCGGCCGCCGCGGTGAGGACCACCGTCTGGAGGCACCCCGTCCGGCGGCGCAGCGGCGCAGGGACCGGGACGCCGAACGGGACGAGGCGCAGCGCGCGTACGACGAGTTCCACCCCTTCTAGAGAGCCGCGGGTCCGCGGGTCCGCGGGTCGACGGGCCCGCGGACCCGTCGAGGCACGGGCCCGCTGACCGCTGTCGCGGTGGGTGACGACGCGGGCGCGTCGCGTAGGCTCTCATATGGGAGCAGCCGTGCTCCGACGTGAAACTTGTGTGGTGTCCTTCACGTACGACTCCTGGCACCGAACCATTGGTGTACTGGTCTTCGCAGGTGAATCAGGGGTTGCGTACCGGTGTCGCGGGGTTGTGGTCCACCTTGCACGAGGATTGCCGCGGGTGGGACCATCGCTACATCCTCTGAGCCCGCAAGGTAGGTCAGTCCTGTGTCTGCAACATCCGCGTCGCCCACGAAGTCCCGCACCACCGCTGTCGTCCTGGCGGGCGGAACCGGTCAGCGTGTGGGCCTGTCGATCCCGAAGCAGTTGCTGAAGATCGCGGGGAAGGCGGTCATCGAGCACACGCTGTCGATCTTCGAGCGGAGTGACTCGATCGACGAGGTGATCGTGCTGATGGCGCCGGGCTATGTGTCCGACGTGGAGAAGATCGTCGCGAAGGCCGGACTGACCAAGGTCACCCGGATCATCGAGGGCGGCGCGACCCGGAACGAGACCACCGAGCGCGCCATCGCCGCCCTGGGCGAGGGCCTGGCGGAGGGCGAGGACCGCAACGTCCTGTTCCACGACGCCGTGCGCCCGCTGCTGTCGCATCGCGTGATCAAGGACTGCGTGGACGCGCTGGAGCGCTACCAGGCCGTGGATGTCGCCATCCCGTCCGCGGACACGATCATCGTGACCCGTACGCACGGCGGCGACGGCGAGTTCATCACGGACGTCCCCGACCGCTCGCGGCTGCGGCGCGGCCAGACCCCGCAGGCGTTCAAGCTCTCCACCGTCCGCAGGGCGTACGAGGTCGCCGCGGGCGACCCCAACTTCCAGGCCACCGACGACTGTTCGGTGGTGCTGAAGTACCTGCCGGACGTGCCGATCTATGTCGTCGCGGGCGACGAGTACAACATGAAGGTCACGCAGCCTGTCGATGTGTTCATCGCCGACAAGCTCTTCCAGCTGGCCTCCGCCGCCGCTCCGCAGCAGTCCTCCGACGACTCCTACCGTGAGCTGCTGGCCGGCAAGACCCTGGTCGTCTTCGGCGGCTCGTACGGCATCGGCGCGGACATCGCGCAGCTCGCCGAGTCCTTCGGGGCCACGGTGTACGCGCTGGGCCGCTCCACCACCGGTACGCATGTCGAGAACCCCGAGCATGTCGACGACGCGCTGTCGCGCGCCTACGCCGAGACCGGCCGGATCGACTACGTGATCAACACCGCGGGCGTGCTGCGCATCGGCAAGCTGGCCGAGACGGACAACACCACCATCCAGGAAGCGCTGAACGTCAACTATCTGGCGCCGGTGCAGATCGCGCGCGCCTCGTACAAGTACCTGGTGGAGACCAAGGGCCAGCTGCTGCTCTACACCTCCAGCAGCTACACCCGGGGGCGTGCGGAGTACAGCCTCTACTCGTCCACGAAGGCGGCCATGGTGAATCTGACCCAGGCGCTCTCCGACGAATGGGCCGGCGAGGGAATCCGAGTGAATTGCGTGAATCCGGAGCGCACCGCGACTCCCATGCGCACCAAGGCATTCGGCCAGGAGCCGGAGGGCTCACTTCTCTCCTCCGAGGCGGTCGCCAGGACCTCCCTCGATGTGCTGCTCTCCGAGCTGACCGGCCATGTCATCGACGTACGGCAGCAGGACCCGACCCGCGGTGCCTCCGAGGCGTCGGACTTCGAGCAGGCTCTGGCCGCTGTCCTGGACCGTCAGGAAGATGTGTAATAATTCTTGACAATCTTTGACACGGGCCTCTGTGGTCGCCGACGCGCGAATCACGGAGGCCCGAGTTCGTGAAGTCCTCTCTTCACATTTTCGTCGCAAGGTCCTATAGCCGGCACGGTCTGGAGCAGGTATTCCGTGATTTCGACAGCCATTCGCCTGGCCCGGGTGGGCAGCGGATCAGAGCTGGCAGCCGCACTTCTTCTGGGTCTGAGTTTCCCGTGCGTCATGCTCGCCGCGATAATTCCCAACATCTGGTTCTTCGCCGCGGCCGCGGCGGTGAGCTATCTCGCGGACACCTATCTGCATCAGCGCGGCAGCTATCTGGTGAACCGGCTCGCCAAGGTGCGGGCCGGTCTGTCGATCCGCTTCCTGATCCGGCAGATGCTGCTGGTGCTCCTGGTCGCGCGCTCGGGCCTCGGTGAGGACCGGATCTTCTATGTGACCGTCGTCGCCGTGCTGCTGTTCTACGGGCTCCAGGCGCCGCACGGCGCGATCGTCACCCTGCTCCGGCTGCGCCGCAGGCTGCCCGTCGTCACCCGCAATATCGACCTCGGCGCCATCAGGATCCCCAACGCCCCGCCGCGCTGGCTGCTCAGCCGCTCCGCCGAGAAGATGCTCCACCTGGACATCTTCGCCATGGTCGGCGTGATCATCACGCTCCAGGCCCGCGACAACCTCTACGGCTACGCCGGGCTCGGCCTCAGCGTGCTCCTCGCCGTCGGCTATATCGTCGCGCTGCTGCCGTATCTGCGGCCGAGCCGGCTCGTGCCCAACGCCGAGAAGGTGCTCAAGGCGGTGGACGGCTGGCTGGCCGACTACCGGCCGACCGTGATGCTGTACTTCTCCGGCTCCAAGGAGTCCGCGTACCAGGTCAACATGTGGCTGGAGACGATGGGGCAGCTCGACGGACGGCCACTGATCGTCCTGCGCGAGCGCGTCATCGCCCAGCAGCTGGTCCCGACGGCCGTGCCGGTGCTCTGCGTCCCCGGCGGCGTGCATCTGATGAATCTGGATCTCTCGACGGTCCGGGTCGCGCTCTACGCGGCCAACGTCGGCAAGAACATCCATATGCTGCGCGTCCCGACCATGAAGCATGTCTTCATCGGGCACGGCGACAGCGACAAGCTGGCCAGCGTCAACCCGTACAGCAAGGCGTACGACGAGGTGTGGACCGCGGGCCGGGCCGGACGTGACCGGTACGCGCTGGCCGATGTCGGGGTGCGCGACGAGGACATCGTCGAGGTGGGCCGTCCTCAGCTGGCGCCGATCGAGCCGGCCGGCGGCTCGACGAAGAACCCCGTCCCCACGGTGCTGTACGCGCCCACGTGGGAGGGCTGGGACGACAGCCCCGGCAACACCTCGCTCCTGCTGGCCGGCGAGAACATCGTCAAGCGGCTGCTGAAGGCCGAGCGCCCCGTCCGGGTGCTGTACAAGCCGCACCCCTTCACCGGTACGCGCAGCGCCAAGGCGAAAGCCGTCCACGAGCGGATCATCGCGCTGGTGGAGAAGGCCGCCGCGGAGCGCGCCACCGATGCCCGCTGGGCCCAGGACGCGGCCGGGCTCCGCGAGGAGCAGGGCGCGGCGCGGACCGAGCTGGCCCGGATCGGCGCGCGGCTGACCGAGCTGTCCGGCGGGGCCGACGCGAGCAGGGACGAGGCGGAGGAGTCGCGCGACTCCAAGGCCGACCCGGCCAGGCAGGCGGAGCTGACGCGGCTGAGGCGCGAGTGGAACGGCGCGTACTGGCGTTCCTTCGGCTGGTGGGAGCACCGGGTCATCAGCGGCTCGGAGCCGGCCCTGTACGACTGCTTCAACGAGTCGGACGCCATGGTCTCCGACATCTCCAGCGTCGTGTCGGACTTCATCGCGAGCGGCAAGCCGTACGCGGTCACCGACTCCGCCGAGCTGGGCGCGGAGGAGTTCAAGCGGCAGAACACCGCGGTACGGGCCGCCGTGATCCTCTCCAACAGCGCGAAGGAGCTGGACCAGCTGCTCGCCGCGGTCGCGGACCCGTCCGCCGACCGGCTGGCCGAAGCCCGTCATGAGCTGAAGCGTTATCTGCTGGGTCCGGACGAGCCGACCTCGATCGAGCAGTTCGACGCGGCGACGCGGGCGCTGGCGGCGAAGTCGCTCGCCCGCAACGTGGGCGTCGAGCAGCGGCTCGCGGAGCCGGAGGCGGCCCCCGCGCCGGACGACTCCGCGCCGTCCGAGCCCCGGGCCGAGGACTCGCCCGTGGGGGGCTGACGTCCCCAGCGGTTTTCGGGCCCGGCAGGGCGCCTAGGGGCGTACTGCCGGGCCTTTGTCGTTTCAAGGGGCCGGAACGCGGTTGTGATGGGCATCACACGGCCGGTGACCGAGGTGGGACAACCAACTTTCAGTGGCACTTGTCTTGAATTGTGATGAACACCAAGTCTCTTCCCGATGTCAGTGTGATCGTCGGAGCGTACGACGCGATGCCCTATCTGATCCGCTGCCTGGAGTCGGTCGAGGCCCAGACGCTGGGTCCCGACCGCATCGAGATCGTCGCCGTCGACGACGGCTCGACCGACGGCACGGGTGATTACCTGGAGGCGTTCGCCGCGCGGACGGCCATCCCCACCAGAGTGGTGCGCCAGGCCAACTCGGGCGGCCCCAGCGGGCCGCGCAACGTCGGTCTGGGCATGGCGCGCGGCCGCTACGTCTTCTTCCTCGACGCCGATGACTACTTAGCCGATGAATCGCTCGAACGCCTGGTCGCCATGGCCGACCGCGCGGGTACCGATGTGGTGCTCGGCAAGGTCGAGGGCGTGAACCGAGGCGCTCCCGGTTCGATGTGGAACCGCACGGCCGAGCGCGTCGACATCTACAACTCGCAGGTCATCTACACGCTGAGCGCGCAGAAGCTCTTCCGCCGCGAGCTGATCGAGCGGCTGGGGCTGCGGTTCGACGAGGCCCTGAGGACCGGTGAGGACGCCCTCTTCACGATGGAGGCGTACATCCGGGGCAACGGCGTCTCGGTGGTCGCCGACTACACCTGCTACTACCTGGTCGGCCGCGACGACGGCAAGCACGTGACCAAGACCGGCGGCCACGAGCTCCGCTTCGAGGCCACGGGCGCCCTCATGGCGCTCATCACCGAGCTGGTGCCGGCGGGCCCGAAGCGCGACCGGTTGATGGTCAGACCCTTCACGGTCGGACTGATCCAGCAGTTCGGCCACGGGATGCTCAAGCAGCCGGAGCGAATACGACAGCACAAGCTGGAGCTGGCGGCGCCGCTGATGGAGCGGTACTGGACGCCCGGAGTGGCCGCGCGCATCAAGGTCGCCGAACGGCTGCGGCTGGAGTGCGTCGCGCTGGGCCGGCTCGATCTGCTGGCGGACATGCTGGCCTTCATCAGGGCGGAGACCGTGCCCGAGGTGGTCCACCGGGGCAGGGTCCGTACGCCCTATCTCGTCTTCCCGCACTTCGGCGACAAGAGGAGCGGTCTCGGCGACGCCTCGTACGAGGTGACCGTGCCCGACTGGCTCGGCAAGCCGGGGCTGCGACGCATCGAGGCGCCCGAGGCGGTACGCCGACGCAAGTCGCTGGCGCGCAGGGTGGCGCGCCGGGTGCGTGCGCAGGTACGGGCCCTGGCCGTGTCGAGACCGCACGGTCCGCTGCCAACCAGGCCCAGGCCGTGAGGAGTTGGGCCGTACGGCGGAGGTACGGGGTGGTGCGCCGGGGGCGGGGGCGAGCGGTACGGCGGTAAGGGCCCGCGCGTCCGCCCCGCGCGTCTGCCCGCGCGCCCGCCCGCGCGGGGCTGCCGGAGTGCATATCCGTGCACGCCAGAGCGCCCTTTCGCGCATCCCTTATGCACCGGTTCACTCCTTCGAGATGGCCAGCGGCGGGCCGCACAGGAAATCGTAGGTAAAATCGGACTGTCGGGCGACGCCCGGGCAGCATCGGAATCTCAGCAGGGATAGGGATAGTGAAGGCTCTCGTACTGTCCGGCGGGGCGGGTACCCGCCTGCGCCCCATCACGCACACCTCCGCGAAACAGCTGGTCCCCGTGGCGAACAAGCCCGTGCTCTTCTACGGGCTGGAGGCCATCGCCGAAGCGGGGATCACCGAGGTCGGTGTGATCGTCGGCGACACCGCGGCGGAGATCCGCGAGGCGGTCGGCGACGGCTCGCAGTTCGGCATAAAGGTCACCTACCTCCAGCAGGACGCCCCTCTCGGGCTGGCGCACGCCGTCCTCATCGCCCGTGAGTTCCTGGGCGAGGACGACTTCGTGATGTACCTCGGTGACAACTTCATCGTCGGTGGCATCACGGGGCTGGTCGACGGCTTCCGTGAGGAGCGCCCCGAGGCGCAGATCCTGCTCACGAAGGTCCCCAACCCCACCTCCTTCGGCGTGGCCGAACTCGACGGCGCGGGCAGGGTGGTGGCCCTGGAGGAGAAGCCCAAGGAGCCGAAGAGCGATCTCGCGCTCGTCGGCGTCTATCTCTTCACCCCCGCCATCCATGAGGCCGTGCGCTCGATCGAGCCCTCCTGGCGCGGTGAGTTGGAAATCACCCACGCCATCCAGTGGCTGATCGACCAGAAGCGCGACGTCCGGTCCACGACCATCTCCGGTTACTGGAAGGACACCGGCAATGTCGCCGACATGCTGGAGGTCAACCGCTCTGTGCTGGAGACCGTCGAGCCGTGCCGTGACGGCAGCGTCGACGAGGCGACGGAGATCATAGGGCGGGTCAGGATCGAGAAGGGCGCGCGGGTCACCGGCAGCCGGATCGTCGGTCCCGCGATCATCGGCGCGGACACGGTGATCAGCGACGCCTACATCGGTCCCTTCACGTCGGTCTCCGAGAAGTGCAGGATCGAGGACAGCGAGATCGAGTACTCCATCGTTCTGCGGGGCTCCTCGCTCACCGGCGTGCGCCGGGTGGAGGCATCGCTGATCGGCCGCGATGTCGAGATCACCCCGGCGCCCCGTAACCCGTCCGCCCACCGACTCGTCCTCGGTGACCACAGCAAGGTGCAGATCTCTTCATGACCGACAGGATTCTCGTGACCGGCGGTGCCGGTTTCATCGGCTCGCACTACGTCCGTACGGTCCTGGGCCCCCAGGGCCCCGGCGATGTCGAGCTGACCGTCCTCGACAAGCTCACCTACGCGGGCAACCCGGCCAACCTCGACGAGGTCCGTGACCACCCCGGGTTCTCCTTCGTCCAGGGCGACATCTGCGACCCCGAGCTGGTCGCCAAGCTGATGGCCGAGCACGACCAGGTGGTGCACTTCGCCGCCGAGTCGCACGTGGACCGCTCCATCGACGGCGGCGCGGAGTTCGTCCGTACGAATGTCGTGGGCACGCACACCCTGATCGACGCCGCGCACCGCGCCGGGGTGAAGACCTTCGTGCATATCTCCACCGACGAGGTCTACGGCTCGATCGACGAGGGTTCCTGGCCGGAGACCCACCCGCTGGAGCCCAACTCGCCCTACTCCTCGGCGAAGGCCTCCAGCGATCTGATCGCGCTCTCGTACCACCGCACGCACGGCCTCGATGTGCGGGTGACCCGCTGCTCCAACAACTACGGGCACCACCACTTCCCCGAGAAGGTCATCCCGCTGTTCATCACGAACCTGCTGGACGGCAAGAAGGTCCCGCTGTACGGCGACGGCGGCAACATCCGCGACTGGCTGCACATCGACGACCATGTGCAGGGCATCGAGCTGGTCCGTACGAAGGGCCGGGCCGGTGAGGTCTACAACATCGGCGGCGGCACGGAGCTGTCCAACAAGGAGCTGACCGGGCTCCTGCTGGAGGCGTGCGGTGCGGACTGGGACACCAGCGTCGAGTACGTCACCGACCGCAAGGGCCACGACCGCCGCTACTCCGTGGACTGCTCCAAGATCCGTACGGAGCTGGGGTACGAGCCCCGCAAGGACTTCGCCACCGGCCTCGCGGAGACCGTGGAGTGGTACCGCGAGAACCGCGCCTGGTGGGAGCCGCTGAAGGGGCGTGCCGCGCTGTGAGCCGCTGGCTCGTCACGGGCGCCGGCGGCATGCTGGGCCAGGATCTGCTGGCCCGGCTCGCCGGGGCCGGGCAGAGCGCGGCAGGGCTGGACCGTACCGCGCTGGACATCACGGACCCCGGCGCGGTGCGTGCCGCCCTGGCGGCCCATACGCCGGAGGTCGTCGTCAACTGCGCCGCCTGGACGGCCGTGGACGACGCCGAGGCCAAGGAGCCCGAGGCGCTGGCTGTCAACGGCACGGGGCCCCGGGTGCTCGCCGAGGCGTGCCAGGCGTCCGGCGCCGTCCTGCTCCAGGTCTCCACGGACTACGTCTTCGCCGGAGACGCCCGCACCCCGTACGGCGAGGACGACCCCACGGCCCCGCGCAGCGCGTACGGCCGTACCAAGCTGGCGGGGGAGCGCGCGGTCCTGGACACCCTCCCGGAGACCGGGTTCGTCGTCCGTACGGCCTGGCTCTACGGCGCGGGCGGAGGCAACTTCGTCCGGACGATGATCAAGCTGGAGGGGATCAAGGACACCCTGGACGTGGTGGACGACCAGCTCGGCCAGCCCACCTGGACCGGCGACCTCGCGGACCGGCTGGTCCTGCTGGGCCTGGCGGCCCTCGCGGGGACGGCCCCGGCCGGGGTCTACCACGGCACCAGCGGCGGCGAGACGACCTGGTTCGGGTTCACCAGGGAGATCTTCCGGCTGCTCGGCGCGGATCCGGAGCGGGTCCGTCCGACCACCAGCGAGGCGTTCGTACGCCCCGCTCCCCGGCCCGCGTACAGCGTGCTGGGACACGATCGGTGGAAGGCCGCGGGAATCGAACCGATCCGTGACTGGCATACGGCTCTCGGCGAGGCGTTCCCCGCGCTGGTCCGGGCCGAGCGGGGCTGAGCGGGCGCTCAACGGGGGCTTGGCGTGGGGCCGAGCGGGACTGCGCGGCCAAATGAGTGTTACTGGCCAGTAGATGTTTACGTACAGCCAGGAGGCCCACTAAGTTCACTGAGAATCAATCCCTGCGTTGTTTGATTCTCAGTGAAGGGCCCCTTACGTGGATCGCCACGGCTTCCTGCGCCAACTGCACCGTGTGTACAAGCCCCGCACCTACTTGGAAATCGGGGTCAATGACGGCCGCAGTCTGGCTCTGTCCCGGGTTCCGTCGGTCGCGGTCGACCCGGCGTTCCGGGTCGTCACGGACATCAGCTGCGATGTCCACCTGGTCAAGGCCACCAGCGACGATTTCTTCGCCCGCAAGGATCCTTTGATCCATCTGCGCAACGGCCGCAACCCGTTCCGCGCGCTCGCCCGGCGTGACCCGGTCAACCTTTTCGGCGGTGACCCGAAGCTGGAGCTGTCGTTCATCGACGGCATGCATCTCTTCGAGTTCGCGCTGCGCGACTTCATGAACGTCGAGAAGCACTCCCGCTGGTCCAGCGTGATCGTCCTGGACGACATGCTGCCGCGCGACGTCGACGAGGCGGCGCGCGACCGGCACACCAAGTTCTGGGCCGGAGACGTCTACAAGGTGGCCACGGTGCTGCGCCGCTACCGTCCCGACCTGCTGGTTGTCGACGTCGACACCGAGCCGACCGGGGTGGTGGCCATCTTCGGCGCGAACCCGGAGAGCACGGTGCTGAAGGACGCGTACGACAAGATCATCGAGGAGTACGTCGTACCGGACCCGCAGGACGTGCCCGAAGAGGTGCTGGTCCGTAAGAACGCGGTACGGCCCGAGGCGCTGCTCGGGGCGGGTTTCTGGCCAGGTCTGGCCCGCGCCCGTAATCTGCGCCGCTCGCGGTCGGCGTTCGCGCCGCTGCGCCGGCAGATCGAGGCGGTCACCGGCTGATCGAAGCGGGCGCCGGCTGATCCCGGTATCCGTACGGAGGGGCCCGGGCGATTCATGATCGCTCGGGCCCCTCCCGTATGCGCCGGGGCGGCTCAGCCGCGGGCGGCCAGCTCGGTGTAGTACGCCGTGCAGTCCTCGTACGACGGGAGCAGGCCCTGGGCCTCGGCCTCCGCGAGGGTCGGCGCCGCCGCGTCCTTGTCGGAGAGCAGCGGGGTGATGCCCTCGGGCCACTCGATGCCGAGCGCCGGGTCCAGCGGGTTGATGCCGTGCTCACGCCCCGGGGCGTATCCCTCGGAGCACAGATAGACCACCGTCGCGTCGTCCGTCAGCGCCATGAACGCGTGGCCCAGCCCCTCGGCGAGATAGACGGCGTGATGATCCACATCGTCCAGCCGCACCGCCTCCCACTGCCGGTACGTGGGCGAGCCGACCCGGATGTCCACGATGACGTCGAGCACCGCGCCGCGCACGCACTTCACGTACTTGGCCTGGCTGGGCGGTACGTCGGCGAAGTGGATCCCGCGCAGCGTGCCGCGGCTGGACACCGAGCAGTTCGCCTGCGCGAGACGCAGCGGGTGGCCGGCCGCCTCGGTGAAGTCCGACGCCTTGAACCACTCGTGGAAGCTGCCACGGCTGTCCGGGAAGATCTTCGGCTCATGTACCCAGGCGCCTTCGACCGAGAGCTGCCGCATGTGATCACGTCCTTGTTCTGTGTGCTTGTCACTCATTGCTCGGGAGGAGCGCGGCCGGTCAGAGACGGGCGGCGAGCCGGCGCACCCTCTTGCGCGCCGAGGAGGGCAGCCGGCGCACGATCGGGCCGCCGGCCGAGCGGAGCACCCGGCGCAGCGTCGCCCGGCGGCGCTTCACCGTCACCGCCCGGACGAGCAGCGGGTCGACCACGTCCAGACCGCTCTGGTCCAGCTGGATCCGGCCGCCGTGGCCCACGGGCACCTCGCAGAGCGGCAGCACGGGCCCCTTCGGCCCGTCCAGCCGTACCGAGAGCTGTGCCGGTCCGGCCGGCAGGTCCGGCACCCGGGCGGGGATCCCGAGGTGGGCCCGGCCCTGGTCGGGGCGGAGCGTGGACGGCGCGGTCCGCGCGTTGCCGTCCGCCGGGGTCAGCACCAACTCGACCGCCTGGGAACCGGACTTGGTGCCGGTGAACACATCGAGGCGCAGCTCGGGACGGTTGCCGGGCATCCGCCGCGCGGGCCGGTCCGCGAGATAGGTGGCCATCTTCTTGGCGCGGCCCGCGACATCGAGGGTGAGGTTGCCGTGCGGGTCGGTGAAATACGGGATCACCGGCCGCGCGGGCGAACCGAGCAGCGCGGGAAGGCACTTGGTGTCGACCGACGCCGCGCGGTCCGCGCCGAGCCTGGCCTTCCGTACCAGTCCGAGCCCGCGCAGCGGCACCCAGACGTCCCAGAAACCGCGGGAGACCCGGCCGCGGCCCTTGACCGCCTCGCTGGTGACCTCGCCGGTGCCGTGCAGGACGACCTCGTACGTGTCGTCGCCCAGTGACTCGATCTTGGTGGTGAACTCCGCTACGCACGGCCACTCGACGGCGGTCTCGCGGTTACGCAGCGAGAACTCGCCCTTGAAGCTGTCCATGTCGTCGGTGACATCGAGGAGTTCACCGTCCGGCAGCAGACCCTCGGTGATGTCCGGGTGCAGGAAGTAACGCTTGTCGCGGCGGACCAGCCGCAGCGGCTCCTTGTCCTCCCCGTGGACGAGCCGGCCGGTCACGGTGAGAACGGCCTTGCCGTCCGGCTGCCAGTCGAAGTCCTCCAGCCGGGCCGCGCCCTTCACCGACTTGGCGAAGCGGGCGATCTTCACCAGCCCCTGCCGGTCGTCGGCGCGCAGCAGGGTGGAGCGGAGCCTGACCAGCGAGCCGAGGCCGTCGTGCACTCCGTCGTGCATGAACTCCTCGGCGAGCGGACGGATCGCGTCGCACATCTCGTCGAGGTATTCGGGCGTGTAGTTGACCACGGACGGCTCGCTCAGCCGGCCGAGCATCTCGACCCGGTAGAAGCGCCGCAGCAGCCGGTCCCGGAATTCACCCGGTTCGGTGTTGTTCACGACGACCTTGAGGACTTCGCGCAGGTTGCCGTAGTAGCCGGCCGGCACGATCTTGGCGGAGCCGGCGTTCTGGCCGTCGTCCCGCTTCGAGTAGTAGTAGCAGGTGTAATTCCCCAGGATCGATACGACCTTGGCGGGGAAATACGCCTCCATCATGTACAGCTGGTCCTCAAGGCGCCGCTTGCCCTCGGGGTACGCGATGCCGTTCTCGCGCAGGAACTCCGTACGGAACATCTTGTGGGGGGTGAGGCTGTCGTACAGCGGGGCATTGCTCAGGTCGCACTTCTCGCGGTTCTTCTTGAACACGCCGTGCGGGACGCCGCGGAAATTGGACGCGACCTTGCCGATCACGATGTCCGACCCGTTGCGGTGACCCATCTCATACAGCCGTCGCAGCGCGTCGGACGCCATGTGGTCGTCCTGGTCCACGAACTGGACGTACTCACCCCTGGCCTCGGCGACGCCGATGTTCCTCGGCTTGCCCGGCCAGCCCGAGTTGGGGATGTGGATCACCCGGAAGTGAGGGTGCTCGGCCGCCAGCTTGTCCAGGCGGGCCGGGCTGTCGTCGGTCGACCCGTCGTTCACGAAGAGCACTTCGAACTCCGCCGCCGGCAACGTCTGGGCCAGCAGTGAATCGATGCAGGGGTCGATGTACTTCCCGGGGTTGTACACCGGAATGACGACGCTCACTTTTACTGGCATTGCAGATTGGCCCATCTCGTGTGTGGTTGCGCGGGGAGTTCAAGTGGGGGGAGTCGCCGCCATCGGCGAGCGTGCGGGCGCCGTGGAGCCCAGCTTATCCCTGCGCGGGCGGCGACGTTTCCCGGCTGTTGTTACACCTGACAGACTCTCTTCACCGGCATCCGGTTGCACTGCGGGCGCGGGTTCGCCAAGGGGGCGGGCTCATCGGCCGCCGGGAGCGGGCCCGCCGGCCGCGTCCCACCCACTGAAATGCCTCGTCGGCCGGGGAGTCGTCCGCGTACGCTGAGCGACCGGCGGACGGCCAGCCGGCGAGCGGTCGGCCGGTGAGGTGTGGCCGACAGTGAGAGCAGAGGCACAGCACGTGGCAGCGGCACGGCAGAGCGCGACGGTACGGCAGCACGCGGTGACAGGGGCCCGCAGGATCGTCGTCAAGGTCGGCTCCTCCTCGCTCACCACCGCCTCCGGCGGGCTCGACGCCGACCGGGTCGACGCGCTCGTCGATGTACTCGCCCAGGTCAGACGCGGTGCCGGGAGCGGGGACGAGAAGGAGGTGCTGCTCGTCTCGTCCGGCGCCATCGCCGCCGGACTCGCCCCCCTCGGACTGGAGCGCCGCCCCCGGGACCTGGCCCGCCAGCAGGCCGCCGCCAGCGTCGGACAGGGGCTGCTGGTCGCCCGCTACACCGCCTCCTTCGCGCGCTACGGCGTACGCGTCGGACAGGTGCTCCTCACCACCGACGACACCAGCCGCCGCGCCCACTACCGCAACGCCTACCGCACCCTGGACCAGCTGCTCGGCATGGGCGCCGTCCCCGTCGTCAACGAGAACGACACCGTCGCCACGGACGAGATCCGCTTCGGCGACAACGACCGGCTGGCCGCCCTCGTCGCCCATCTCGTACGGGCCGATCTGCTCGTCCTGCTCTCCGATGTCGACGGGCTGTACGACGGCGACCCCCGCACCCCCGGCGCCTCCCGGATCGCGGAGGTGCGCGGCCCCGCCGATCTGGCGGGCGTCTCCCTCGGCAGCGCGGGCAAGGCGGGGGTGGGCACCGGCGGCATGGTCACCAAGGTCGAGGCCGCCAGGATCGCCGCCGCTGCCGGGGTCCCGGTGGTGCTGACCTCCGCGAGCCACGCCGCCGACGGACTCGCGGGCCGGGACACCGGTACGTACTTCCACAGCACGGGACGGCGCTCCGCGGGCCGGCTGCTGTGGCTCGCCCACGCCTCCACCCCACAGGGCGCGCTCACCCTGGACGACGGCGCGGTACGGGCCGTGGTCGAGCGGCGCACCTCACTGCTGCCGGCCGGTATCGCCGCCGTCGAGGGCGAGTTCAGCGCCGGAGACCCGGTGGAGCTGCGGGACACGGCGGGCCGCCCGGTCGCCCGGGGACTCGTGAACTTCGACGCCAAGGAGATCCCCCAGCTCCTGGGCCGCTCCACCCGCGAACTGGCCCGCGAACTGGGTCCCGCCTACGAGCGTGAGGTCGTACACAGAGACGATTTGGTCATCCTCCATCCCTGACCACCCCTGAAACGGCTGAAACTCCGGCCTTTGAACAGGGACCTTTACCAAAACCGCCCCATGCCCTGCCCGGGACTGGTCAACTTTGTCCCAGGGGTACAGACGGGGTACAGCACGACAACGCATCAACAGGAGGCCGCTGGTGAGACGAGCGCGCCCGGGGGCGGTGCCCCGAGGGACCGGGGGGAGCGCCCACGCCCGGAGGGCCGCGGGCGAGGAACGAGCCCTGACCAGCGTCGAAGCGGGGGACGACTTCGACGACGAGCAACAGCGGGAGGTCGTATCGAGAACGGACGCGCGTGCGGAGGGCCGTGCGCTGTCCAAGCTCTGGCACATCACGCTCAGCGTCTCGGGCGCCGAGGCCCCGCTGCCGGAGGTCCGCCGCGGCCTGGAGCAGCTGGCCCATGACCATCCCTTCCTGCTGACCAGCCGGTACGCCAACGATCACGCGGAGATCCGGTACTGGGAGGAGGCCCGGGACCTGCACGACGCCGCCGCCGTCGCGCTGCGGCTCTGGGGCGAGCACCGGTCGAGCGCCAAGCTGCCGCCGTGGAAGATCGTCGGTCTTGAGGTCATCGACCGTGAGACGTATCACCAGCGGATCGCGGAGGGCTACGGCCCGCCGCCGGCGGCCCCGGTGGGCGTTCATCCGTTCTGATCCCCCTCCGGAAGTGTCTCGGAGTCCGGAATAGGTGCGGAATGCCCGCAGGGCGCGCACTACCCTGCGGGCATGACCTCGCTCTCGCCGTACGACAACCTCTCCCCGGTCGCCAGGGCCGCCTACCGGTCCCGCGCCGCGGCCGCCGATATCGCGCCCCTGCCGCGGGCGGCCAAGGACGACGCGCTGCTGGCGATCGCGGACGCGCTGGAAGTCCGTACCCACGAGATCGTCACGGCCAACGCCGAGGACATCGCGCGGGCCCGGGAGGCCGGGACCGGCGAGGCGATCATCGACCGGCTGACGCTGACCCCGGAGCGGGTGCGGGCCATCGCCGGGGACGTACGGGACGTGGCGGCGCTGCCCGACCCGGTCGGTGAGGTCGTACGCGGTTCGACGCTGCCCAACGGCATCGATCTGCGTCAGGTGCGGGTGCCGCTCGGTGTGGTCGGGATCATCTACGAGGCCCGCCCCAATGTCACCGTGGACGCCGCCGCGCTCTGTCTGAAGTCGGGCAACGCGGTGCTGCTGCGCGGCTCCTCCTCGGCGATCTCCTCGAACACCGCCCTCGTACGGGTACTGCGCGACGCCGTCGGCGGGGCCGGGCTGCCCGCCGACGCCGTACAGCTCGTGCCCGGCGAGGGCAGGGACGCCGTACAGGAGCTGATGCGGGCCCGCGGCCTGGTCGACGTGCTGATCCCGCGCGGCGGCGCCTCCCTGATCCGTACCGTCGTCGAGGGGTCCACCGTCCCCGTCATCGAGACCGGCACCGGCAACTGCCATGTGTATGTCGACGCCGAGACCGATCTCGACATGGCCGTCGAGATCCTGATCAACTCCAAGGCGCAGCGGCCCAGCGTCTGCAACGCGGCCGAGACCCTTCTCGTCCACCAGGACATCGCGGGCGCGTTCCTGCCGCGCGCGCTGGACGCGCTCGCCGACGCCGGGGTCACGGTCCACGCCGACGAGCGGGTGCTCGCGTACGGCGCGGGCTCGAAGGCGGAGATCGTGCCGGCCACCGCGGAGGACTGGGAGACCGAGTACCTCTCGTACGACATCGCCGCCGCGGTGGTCGACTCGCTGGACGCCGCCGTCGCCCATATCCGCCTCTGGTCGTCCGGCCATACGGAGGCGATCGTCACCACCTCGCAGGCCGCCGCCCGCCGATTCACCCAGTTGGTCGATTCCACGACCGTCGCTGTGAACGCGTCCACCCGGTTCACCGACGGCGGCCAGTTCGGCTTCGGCGCCGAGATCGGGATCTCCACGCAGAAGCTGCACGCACGGGGGCCGATGGGGCTGCCGGAGCTGACCTCGACGAAGTACATCGTGATCGGCGACGGCCACACGCGGTAGCGGTGGGGCCACTGATACGGACCGATACGGCAGGGGCGCCCGCCGCGACGGGCGGGCGCCCGGGACCGCGGTGTGACGAAGACCGGGTCGGGAGAGTTCGGACTCCGCCTGCCCAAAACGACCCGCCAGGTCTACCCTGAAGGGGTGCCGGACGACGTGGGGGGCAAGCCGTTCCCGGACGGCTGGGAGCCCGACGACGACCGCGGTGGCGCGGACAAGGACTTCGCCCCCGTGGTGTTCGACGAGGACTTCGTCAGGGCCGCCACCATCCATGAACCCTCCGCCGTGGAACGGCTGCTGTCCGCCGCCCAGGCGCGCGCCGAGGCCGAGGCGGCCCGCGCGCGGTCCGGCGGGGGACGGCCCGAGGACGAGCTGTACGAGGAGCTGTACGGCCACGACGGCGCGTACGGCCCCGACCCCGGCTACGACGACGAGTACGACCCCGACGACCCCGACGCGCTCTCCGGGCCGTACGGACGCCACGGCGGCTCGCTGCGGCCGTACCGCGGCGCCGCCCGCTGGCACCGGCCCGTCGCCTGGCTGCTCGCCCTGCTGATGGGGATCGGGATGGTCGCGCTGGCCTTCTCGGCCGTCTACCGCGGAGCCTCCAACAGCCGCGACGGCAAGGTGCCTCAGCCCGCCACGACCGGGATCGACAAGCCGGCCCCGGGGATCCCCTCGGCCTCGGCGAACCAGTCGGCGCCGGCGGTCTCCGCCGTGCCGCGCACGCCCTGACCGCCGCTCTGGACGCCCCTGAACGGCTCCCGAACGGCTCCCGAACGGCCGGGTACGACCTGAACGGCCGATCGCGTGGCTCCCGGAACTTCCCGGCTTGCCCAGCGTTTATGTTCGGCCCCGCCGACCTACTCTGAAGGTATGGCAGGGCGTGGAGACCCACCCGAGGGGGAACCTGAGGGGCTGCCCGGCGGCGATGACGACGAGTACCGCTCCATCGTCTTCGACGAATCCTTCATCCGGGAGGCCCGCCTTCAGGAGTTCTCGGCGCGGGAGCGGATGACCGATCACGCCGACGCCGTACGGCGGGTGCCTCCGTCGCAGCCTCCGCCACCGGCCGAAGGACGGACCCGGGGGATCTTCTGGCGCGGATCGAGACAGCTGCTGCTGCTCGTACTGGTGGTGGTCCTGGCGTTCGGTACGGCGATCTATCTGGGCCTGCGCAATCCCTACCGGCCGGCCACCGGACGCGCGGTGGACCAGGTGCGGATGTCGGTGATCCCGCTGGTCCCGCGGGGGCCCGTGCCGGGAGGCACCCCCGTGGACCTCTTCACACACAGCCCGGCCGCGCAGTTCCGCGTGGGGGCGGCCGGGATCACGATGCCCGCCGTCCGGGAGACCGGGGGCTTCTCGGAGAGCCAGGTGATGGCCGCGCTGACCACCGTCAAGGACTATCTGGTGGCGTCCTCGCTCGACCCGGACGTCATCGAGGGCCGCACGGAACGGCCGGTACGGGTGCTGCTCGACCCCGACCAGCTCGACCAGTTCGACGCCGGATTCGCCACCCCCGCCGACGACGGCCGGCACGCCCCGACCGGCTGGCTGGTCCGCTTCGACCCGGCGAGGGTGGCCCAGGCCGGCGACGGGGTGCGGGTGCACGGCACGTTGCGCTACCAGGAGACCTCGCCCGGGACGCTGGAGGTGGTCTCGGACCATGTCTTCGTCTACGCGCTGCGTCCGGCCGGCTCCGACGCGCTGCCCGTACGGGACGCCTCGCTCTTCACCGTCCGGCGCGAGCTGCGCTTCCGCTTCGACCTGGACGCGCTGCCGCGTCATACGGCGCGACTGCTGACCAGTGAGGTGCAGGCCGGGCCGCAGGCGTGTTCGGCGGAGCCGCCGACAACGCTGCGGCCGCTGCTGGCCGGCCAGCGGGCGAAGCCTCATGAACCGGCCGGCACGGACCCGTACGCGACCGGCCCCGCCACCACGGCGCTGTGCGGGACGCTGTCCCGCGCGGCGGAACCGAGCCCGGCCGGCTGACGGGGCCTGCCGGGCTCGGCACGCGCTTGCGCGCGGTTCCGTGCGCCGTACGGCGCACGGCGCGCGGCTTCGTACGGGTCAGCTCTTGCCGGGGCCCTCGCCGCCCGTGTCCGAGGGGCGGTTGCCGCTGCCACCGTTGCCGCTGCCGCCGCCACCCGTGAACTTGTCGCGCAGCTTGCCGCCCAGATCGCCCGCGCCGCCCGCGATGTCGCCGACCAGCTTCATCAGCGGGTCCTTGCTGTTGCGGACCGTGTCCGCGTAATGCGTGGCGGAGTCGCGGAGCGAATCGGTCACCGAGGTGTCCTTGTCCTCCTCGCGGCGCGGGTAGTGGCCGTCCATGACCCGCTGGTAGTCGCGGCTCTCGGCCCACTTCTTCAGCTCGGCCGCACGCACCGTCGTGAAGGGGTGCGTACGTGGCAGCACATTGAGGATCTTGAGCACGGAGTCGCGGAGATCGCCGCCCGCCTCGTACTCGGCGGCCTGCTCCAGGAACGCGTCCACGTTCATCTCGTGCAGGTGATTGCCACCGGCGATCTTCATCAGACCGCGCATCGAGGCCTGGAGATCCTGGCCGACCAGCAGTCCGGCCCGGTCCGCCGACAGCTCCGACTTCCGGAACCACTCCCGCAGCGCCGTGACGATCGCCATGATCGCCACATTGCCCAGCGGGATCCAGGCGACCTTGAGCGCCAGATTGGTGAGGAAGAGAAGTATGGTCCGGTAGACGGAGTGACCGGAGAGCGCGTGGCCCACCTCATGGCCGACGACCGCCCGCATCTCCTCCTCGTCGAGCAGTTCCACCAGCCCGGTGGTGACCACGATGATCGGCTCGTCCAGACCGATGCACATGGCGTTCGGCTTCGGATCCTGCGCCACGTACATCACGGGAACCTTCTCCAGGTCCAGGATGTAGCAGGCGTCCCGCAGCATGGCGTGCAGATGCGCGAACTGCGCGTCACCGACCCGCACGGAGTCCGAGAGGAAGAGCAGCCGCAGGCTGCGCTCGGGCAGCAGCGCGCTCATCGCCTTGAAGACCGTGTCGAAGCCGGTGAGCTTGCGCAGGGCGACCAGCGCGGAGCGGTCCGCGGGGTGTTCGTACGCCCGTGAGGAAATGCCCGGGAAGCGCTTGCGCTGCCTGCTCGGCACGTTTTCGTGAGTGGCTGCCTCGTGACTGTCTTCGGTCATATGGATATCCCCTGTTCATACGAGTCCAAAGCTCGTCCCCCTGACGGCCCCCACCCTAGGGGGTGGGTCTACCGTGTGACGGGGGGCCATGGCCGTGTTTCCCGGGAGCCGCCACCCCGGGCGCCGCCGGAAGAGAGCGAGGAGCACACCCGACATGACGGAAACCATCACCCTGCTCGCCGCCGCGTCGGACCAGCAAGGACCGGGCGATACGTTGCGGATCGTGCTGGTCGTCTCGATGGTCGGAGTCGTCCTGCTCGCGTGGTTCCTGTTGCGCGGATACCGCGACAACGATGACAACGACTGAGTCGGCGTGAGCGTGCCCGAGGCCCCCGCATACGATGTGCGCGAAGTCTCCGCTCCCACCCGCGAAGAAAAGGGCCCGTAGAAGATGAGCCTCACCGGTACCGCCGCCCACCTGGTCACGCTCGCCGAGGGCGCCGAGCGCGGCGGCAACCACGAAAGCCTCAGCCCCTACCTCGTCGGCGGCGGCGCCCTGTTCGCGCTGCTTCTGCTGCTGTGGATCACCACCCGCTTCAACCGCGACCGCTGACACCAGGGCGTCATCTTGTGCCAGTAGGCTCTGGACGCATGGGAGAGCAGCGAGCGGCCGGTGGTCGTGAACCCGGATCCGGCCGTGCCAAGCGCCGACTCGGCGTGATGGGCGGGACATTCGACCCGATCCATCATGGGCACCTGGTGGCGGCCAGTGAAGTGGCCGCCCTGTTCCACCTCGACGAGGTGGTGTTCGTGCCGACCGGGCAGCCGTGGCAGAAGAGCCAGCGTGTGGTCTCCCCGGCCGAGGACCGCTATCTGATGACGGTCATCGCCACCGCGTCCAATCCGCAGTTCTCGGTCAGCCGCAGCGACATCGACCGCGGCGGCCCGACCTATACGATCGACACGCTGCGGGACCTGCGGGCCGTCCACGGCGACGCGGACCTGTTCTTCATCACCGGAGCCGACGCGCTCTCCCAGATCCTGAGCTGGCGGGACCACGAAGAGCTGTTCTCGCTCGCCCACTTCATCGGAGTGACCCGGCCGGGCCATGATCTGACGGACGACGGACTGCCCAAGGGCGGGGTCTCCCTCGTGGAGGTGCCCGCGCTGGCGATCTCGTCGACGGACTGCCGGGGGCGGGTCGCGAAGGGCGATCCGGTCTGGTACCTGGTGCCGGACGGTGTGGTGCGCTACATCGACAAGCGGCAGTTGTACCGCGGCGCATGAGCCACGGAGAGGGGCACCGGTGAACGACCAGCAGCAGCCGTACGATCCGTACGACCCGTATTACACGCAGCCCCGGATCGTCGGTTACGACGAGTACGGGCAGCCGGTGTACCAACAGCCCCAGCCACAGCAGCAGTACGACGCCTACGGGCAGCCACAGCAGCAGCAACAGCCGTCGCAGCAGCAACAGGGGTACGGATACGACCCGTACGCCCAGCCCCAGCAGACCCCGGGGCCCCAGCAGCAGTACGACCCGTACGCCCAGCCGTCGCAGCAGGGACAGGGGCAAGGACAAGGACAAGGACAAGGACAAGGACAGGGGCAGGGGCAGGGGTACGGATACGGATACGACGGCTACGGCTACGACACCGGGCAGCAGCAGCCCGTGAGCGTCGACACGACCCAGCAGTGGAACATCCAGCAGCAGCAGCAGCAGCAGCAGCAGCAGCCGGCCGCCGCGTCCGCCGCCCCGGCGCCCGAGCCGGCCACCGCGCCCGCCCCGGCGCCCGCTTCCGTACCCGTACCGGAGCAGCGGCGGCCCGACGGCCAGGACCGTGACTACCGCACCGAGCAGTTCTCGTTCATCGAGGAGCCGGACGAGAACTCCGAAGACGTCATCGACTGGCTGAAGTTCACCGAAAGCCGCTCCGAGCGGCGCGAGGAGGCCAAGCGGCGCGGTCGCAGCCGGGTCGTGGCCCTCGTCGTCGTTCTCGTCCTCGCGGTCACCGGCGGCGTCGGCTATCTCTGGTACGCGGGCAAGCTGCCCGGCCTCGGTTCCGAGGACGGGAAGAAGACCACCGCCACCGGGCCGCAGAAGCGCGATGTGATCGTGGTGCATCTGCACGACACCAAGGAGAAGGGCACCTCCACGGCGCTGCTGGTCAACAACGCCACGACAGGACAGGGCACCACCGTCCTGCTGCCCAACTCCCTCTCCGTCGCCGACGACGACGGCGTCTCCAGCACGCTCGGCAAGTCCGTGGACGACGACGGCTCGGACGGAACGCGCGAGGCCATCGGCACGCTGCTCGGCACCAAGATCACCGGCACCTGGCGGCTCGACACCCCGTATCTGGAGAACCTTGTCGAACTCGTCGGCACGATCGACCTGACCACCGACGTCGAGGTGCCCGGGGCGAAGCAGGGCGACGACCCGGTGGTCAAGAAGGGCGAGAACCAGACGCTCAGCGGGCGGATGGCGGTGGCCTACGCCACCTACAGCGCGCCCGGCGAGCCGGAGTCCAAGCAGCTCCAGCGGTTCGGCCAGGTCCTCCAGGGGGTGCTGCGGAAGATGTCGGACGACCCGCAGGCCGCGACGGTCACCGTCGAGACCCTGGCGCAGATCCTCGATCCGTCGCTTCCCGAGAAGGACTTGGGAGCCTCCCTCGCCAAGCTGGCCGAGCACGCCAAGGTCGGCGACTACAAGACCACGCTGCTGCCCGTTCAGGAGAACGGCATGCTGACCGAGCAGGCCGCCGAGAGTGTGGTGAAGGACATCCTGGGCGGCTCGGTCAGCGCTCCGGAGAAGGGCTCGGCCGTCCGCGTCGGGGTGAAGAACGCGAGTGGGAACCAGGACGCGGCGGAGTTCTCCCGGATCTCGCTGGTCAACGGCGGCTATGCCTTCGTGGACGCGGGTACGGCGGAGGTGGTGACATCCTCGCAGGTCACCTACGGCGACGAGGCGAAGAAACCGGAGGCGGAAGAGGTCGCCAAGACCCTCGGACTGCCGGCCGGCGCGGTCAAGAAGGGCAAGGCGGCCACCAACGCGGATGTGTCCGTCGTCCTCGGCAAGGACTACAAGGTCGACTGAGGACGGCGGGGGCGGGCGTACGGGGGCCGGGCGTGACGCCCGGCCCCGCTCCCGCGCCGCACCGGCTGTCGGTGGTCCGTGAGATCCTTGGTATCTCCATGACCACCGACGGAAGCCTGCTTGTGACCGCTACTGATCGTTCCATCGAGCTCGTCAACGCCGCCGCCCAGGCGGCCGCCGACCGGCTCGCGCACGACATCATCGCGTACGACGTCAGCGATGTGCTGTCGATCACCGATGCCTTCCTGCTCGCCTCGGCGCCCAACGACCGTCAGGTCAAGTCGATCGTCGACGAGATCGAGGAGAGGCTTCAGAAGGAGCTGGGTGCCAAGCCGGTGCGCCGTGAGGGCGACCGCGACGCACGCTGGATCCTCCTCGACTACGTCGACATCGTCGTGCATGTGCAGCACAGCGAGGAGCGGGTCTTCTACGCTCTGGAGCGGCTGTGGAAGGACTGCCCCGAGCTGCCGCTTCCCGAGGACGCCGTCAAGACCCGGGGCAAGGCCGCGGAGCACGCCGAGTCGGCGGGCGACGGCGAGGAGCGCGCGGGAGTCTTCGGTGACACGGACGGTGAGCTGAGCTGAACGGCGGAAAGGGCGGCAGGGGCCGCCGCATCATCCTGTGGCGGCACGGCCAGACGGCGTGGAATCTGGAGCGCCGCTTCCAGGGCACCACGGACATCGAGCTGACCGACTCCGGTGTCGCCCAGGCACACCGGGCCGCCCGGCTGCTGGCCTCCCTGAAGCCGGACGCGATCGTCGCCTCCGACCTCCGGCGGGCCGCGGCCACGGCCCGTGAGCTGGCCGCGATCACCGGGCACGACATCGCGTACGACGCCGCGCTCCGCGAGACCTTCGCGGGCGACTGGCAGGGCCTGACCCATGAAGAGATCATCGGGCAGTACGGCGGGCAGTACGCGGCCTGGAAGCGCGGCGAGCCCGTCCGGCGCGGCGGCGGTGAGCTGGAGACCGAGGTGGCGGAGCGTGCCGCGCCCGTCGTGCTCCACCACGCCGACAAGCTGCCCGACGGCGGCACGCTCGTCGTGGTCAGCCACGGCGGCACGATCCGTACCACGATCGGCCATCTGCTGGGCCTGGAATCCCACCACTGGGAAGGACTCGGCGGGCTCTCCAACTGCTGCTGGTCCGTCCTCGGCGAGGGCGTGCGCGGCTGGCGGCTCCTGGAGCACAACGCGGGAACCCTCCCGGAACCGGTCCTCGGTGACGACGACTGAGCCGTCCCCGGTGGCGGTGGGGCCGGATTTCACTTTCCGGCTGGTCGCAGGCTAAAGTTCTTCTTGTTCGCGGCGCTGAGCGCGGGGAACACGCGGGGCTATAGCTCAGTTGGTAGAGCGCCTGCATGGCATGCAGGAGGTCAGGAGTTCAATTCTCCTTAGCTCCACAATCCGTTTCATCCTTTGGATCCCGTCCCTGGCAAGGGGCGGGATTTCTGGTTTCGGGACTTTCGTCCTCGCGCTCGCCGTCTCCCTCGCCCGGCGAGCCCCCGCCCCGCGGTGCCGCGTCCGGTATAAGCCCTAACAGGCAGGATTTTTCAGGCTGCTCCCCAGTCCTCGGCGTGGCAGAATCGGACCGCCGGAGGGGGGCGACGGACCGCATGGGGAGGAAGCGCGTACATGTCCGCCAGCAGCGTCGAGGAACCCGATGAGCTGCTTGCCGCGGCGGAGGCGCGCACCGGCCTCAGCTGCCCTTCGTGCGGCTCGCCCCAGGTGGCTCAAGTACTTGGTGACAATGGCGGAATTTCCTACGTGTGCACGGCCTGCGGCCACAGCTGGAGCTGAGTGATGGGTGCACACAGGCGTAAATGCGACTGGTGCGGCAGCGGTACGCCGATCGTCCGGGACATGGATCCGCTCAACCCCGAGTACCAGTACTGGTGCGAGGAGTGCGCGCGGGCGCTGATCATAAAAGGCGACCCCATCGAGACGTACCGGGAGCTGGAGGGCGAGCCGATCTACGGCCGGCTCCTCGACGAGCACTGCACGCTCAAGCGGTTCTACTCGTTCGCCACGGCCTGACCACGGACACCGCCACGTATCCGATCAGGGCGGCGGCCGTCAGCGGATAGAGGGCGGAGAGCGCCATCTCGGCGGCGCCCTGGGCCAGTTCGGGACGGCCGGTGCCATGCGGGACCCACCACAGGGCGTACGAGCAGAAGACCAGCGCCGCGGCGAGCGCCCACCGCGCCCCGGCGCGCGCCCCGAGGAACAGCGTGATCGGTACGCACCACACCCAGTGGTGCGACCAGGAGACCGGACTGATCAGCAGCGCCGTCGCCGCGCAGACGGCCATGGCCGCGGCCCGCTCCCCGCGCAGCGCCGCCGCGACCGCCACCGCGAGGCCGAGCACCGCCACCGCGGCGGCCGTGGCGGTCCACCAGAGCGCCGGCTGCCCGGTGTGCAGCAGCCGGGCGAGGACCCCGCGCAGCGACTGGTTGGCGGTGTTCTCCGCGCTGCCCACCCGGTCCGTCTCGAAGAGGGCCACGGACCAGAAGCGGAGCGAGTCGCGGGGGAGAGCGGCGGCGGCTGCCAGCGTCGCCGCGCAGAAGACCACCGAGGCCGTGGCGGTCCGTCGCAGCCACGGGTTCCAGCCCTCCTCCCTGGCCCGTACCAGCCCGACGAGCAGGAACAGGACGGCGAAGAGCGCGGGGGTGAGCTTGATCGCGGCGGCGAGGCCGGTGCCCGCGCCCGCCCAGCGGTGGCCGTCGCGGCGGGTGAGGTCCCACACCACCGCCACCGCGAGCAGCAGATTGATCTGCCCGTAGCGCAGGGTCGTCCAGACCGGCTCGCACCAGACGGCGACCGCGGCCACCCAGAGCGCGGTGACCAGCGGCCGGGGGAGCCGGTGCGGGGGGAGCGTCAGACGCAGGGAGAGACGCGCGAACGCGACCAGGAGCAGCAGATTCCCGGCGGTGGCGAGGGTACGCAGCCAGGGAACGCCCGGCAGTGTGAGCGGGGTGAACAGCAGGGCGGCGAACGGCGGGTAGGTCGCCGGGAGTTGAACGGAGGTCGCGCGCATCGCGTACAGGTCCCGGCCGTCCAGCACCGTACGGCCCTCGGCGCGATAGACCATCAGGTCGATCATGGAGACCCCGGCCGCGCGCTGCGCCGCCCAGAACGTGGCGAAGGACAGCAGGCAGACCGCGGCGGCGAGCAGGAGAGGGCGCCGGCCGGAGAGGTTTCGCGGAGTGCTCCGCGGGAGCGTGGCGACAGTCACGAAGGGCGACAGTACCGGGCGTATCGGTCTTATCCCTTCAGACCGGAAGCGATTTGGTGGTGAGCCGGAGGGACCGTGTAATGTTGGCGATGCCGCCGAGGGGAGAGCCCGGAGAGCGGCACACCGCAAGGGGCTATAGCTCAGTTGGTAGAGCGCCTGCATGGCATGCAGGAGGTCAGGAGTTCAATTCTCCTTAGCTCCACTTCTATTCGGCTTTCACAGCGGATTCAGCAGAATGTCAGTGGTATGAGAAGCGGGGGGCCCCGGTAGGGGGGGGCGGCGATCGGGGGTGTGTTGGGTTGTGT